>JBBAFX010000157.1:0-5380 GCA_041655195.1 Trueperaceae bacterium | reverse complement strand
GCGGGTGGCGCGGCCCCGCCTCGGGCATGTCCATGCTGTTGTGGATGGGGAAGTGGGTGTGCACGTCTATGACGCGCAGGTTGTCGTAGCTCACGGGGTGCTCCATTCGCCTGTCTCCAGGCCGCAGAGCCCGGCGGTCACGCGGCCGAGCGCCAGGTGGCCGACGCCGTGCAGCGCCGCGCGGGCGCCGAGCGAGCCGGTCACGATGTTCACGGGTAGGGGGGCGACCCAGCGGTCACCGAGCGAGTGGGCGAGCTCGCCCTCAGGGTCGGCGGCCCAGGCCACCACGATCAGTTCCGGGTCGAGCACGCAGGCCAGGTTGTGTAGCGCCAGCCGCAGCTTCTCGCTGAGGGTGTCGAAGGCCTGCCTGCGCTCTGGGGTGCTCAGGTCCACGGTGCCTTCCGTCACAAAGTCGGCAGCTATGCCGAGCAGGTGCCGTTCGAACGGTCCGCTGGCACCCAGGTCCAGCCCCGCCTCGGAGAGGCCGGGCAGTAACGAGTAGCCGAGCTCCCCGGCAGCACCGTTGGCGCCGCGGTACAACACGCCGTCTATGACTAGTGCGGCGCCGATACCGCTGCCGAGCGACAGGTAAAGCACGTTGCGCCGGCCCTGGGCGGTGCCGTGCAGCAGCTCGCCAAGCGCCACGGCGTTCACGTCGTTCTCGAGCAGTACGGGCAGGCCGGTGACGGCGCGCAGCTTCTGGGCAACGGGCTCGTCGCTCCAGCCCAGGGCCGGTGCTAGGCGCACGTGACCGCTGTGCTGGTCTATGACCCCGGGTACCGCTACCGCCAGCGCGCTGATGGGGTTACCGGCCTCGCTCTCCTCGCTGATGCGCTGCCTGACGTAGGCCACCAGCCGCTCGTCGGAGCCGTGGCCGAGCGCTACTTCGGCCGTCTCGTCCTGAGCGGCGAGGGCGCCCAGCAGGTCTACGCGGCCGGCGCGTAGGTTCTCGCCGGAGAGGTCGAGCGTGAGCACGTTGCGGGCGTTGGCCACCAGGTGGTGCTGCCGTGCAGGGCGGCCACCCGCGGAGGGCACTGGGTCGCCGTCCGCGACCACGCCCAGGGCGGTGAGTTCCGCGACGATGGTGGTGACGGTTGGCACGCTGAGTGCGGTGTGGCGCGCTAGCTCGGCGCGGGTGCCCCTCTCCAGTTCACGCAACGCCTGCAGCACCGCGAAGCGGTTGTGCTCTCTGACGTTGTCGTGCTGGACGGAGCGGAGCGCCACGGTGCTCACCTTTCAAAAGCGGTTTATAAACTACTTTTATTAAGTTACCCGCTCGGGGAGGCCGCGCGCCAGAACGCGTCCGTTGTTCAGTACAACGCTGCCAGTGCCGCTGCGTTCCCGGGCCCTTAGCGCTACGCGCTTCCCGCGTGCGTCAGCGGCCGAAGGTACGCCGCCGCCGCGCTGGTATGGCCAGGGAACTCACGACGTCACGGGTGCGCCACGCGCGCTCCTCCTTCACGGGCCTCAGCCACACCCAGCCGAGCATGCGCCCCACGCCCGTGAGCGCGAACAGCGTGTGGTAGCCGCTCCACGCCCCGGGCCAGTCGATGCTCGTGAACCACTGCAGCAGCGGCCCCGACAGCGCGCCGCCCACGAAGCCCGCCGCGCCCGAAGCCACGGAGTAGAGGGCTATGTAGGTCACCCGGCCCGACCGCGGCGAGGTGACGAGCGCCAGGTTGAAGACGGCGGGTCCGATAGCGCCCCACGCCACCGCGTCGCACACGGCGGAGAACCAGATGAACTCGAGCCGCCCCGTGAGGCCCGCCAGGATCCAGTTGCTGGGCAGCAGGAAGCCCGCCAGGAACGTGCCTATGGCCACCACGGCCTTGTTACCCACGCGGTCCGCAACGCGCCCCCACAGGATGGTGGTCGCCAGCGCGGTGACGGCCGCCGCCGAGGACCACACGGCCACCTGCGTGAAGCTCATGCCAAGTTCCTCGAGGAAGTACGGGATGACGAAGGTGGCGCCCAGCATGACCGCGAACTGCCACAGGGCGGCGAAGATCAGGAAGCGGCGGAAGTTGGGGTGCTTGAGCGGCGTGAGGACCACGTGCCCGAACCGCACGGGGTGCTTCTCGGTGGGCGGGTCGTAATGGAAGAGGTAGAGAACAGCCGCTGCCAAAGAGGAGAGGATGGCCACCCCCAGCACGACTTGGAAACTCAGTGGCGCCGCCACGCGGTCAAGGAAGGCGCCGGCGGCCAAGTTGGCGGCCATGCCAACGACCCCGAGCACCCCGGTGCGCATGCCGAAGTAACGACCGCGCCGGTCGTCAGGTACCACGTCGCCCATCCACGCCGTCCAGATGGTGCCGGTGGCGGACTGGAAGGCGCTGGCGAACAGCACCAGCACCACGATCACGCTCGGTTGCAGGGCGGCGGGGACGCCGAGCTGCGGTAAAAACACGGCCAAGAGCCAACTAAGGCGGCCGATCACGCCGAGCAGCGTGGCCACTAGGCGGCGTTGCCCCAGCACCTCCGCCGCCCAGGCGCCGAACGGACTGGCCAGCTGCGACAGGAGCGGCACGCTGCCCACCAGGCCGATGTGGAGCGGCGTGGCGCCAAGCGCGAGCAGGTAACCCACCAGCACGCTGCCCGTGGTCCAGTTGAGGAACACCTGCATGAGACCGCCCTCCACGATGGAGAGCCGCATGGTGCGCCGCACTAGGCCGGCGACCGGGCCAGAGTCCTGAGGGGCGCCCTTGGCCGGAGCGTCGTGAGGGACGCCCTTGGCCGTGGGGCTGCTGGCGCCCAGCACTGGCTCCCCGCCGGGCGCGGGGTCAGCGCCTGGCAGGGAGGTGGGTGGTTCGGTCGATGGGGTGGCTGACGCCGGGTCCGGAGCCATGTTGCTCGCCCGCGATTCTACGGGAAGGCTCGGCGTCTAGATAGTGGGCACCGAGTTCACGGCGTGCAGCGGCGGCTTACCTTCCAGCACGGCCAGCAGGTTGTCGACCGCCAGGTTGCCCATGGCGGTACGCGTCTCCACGGTGGAGCTGCCCAGGTGCGGGGTGAGCACCGCGTTAGCGCACTCAGCCAAGCCCGGCGCCAGCGCCGGCTCTTCTTCGAACACATCGAGGCCCGCTCCGGCTATGCGGCCCTCCTGCAGGGCCGTCACCAGCGCCGCCTCGTCGACGATGTTGCCGCGGGCTGTGTTGATCAGGTAACCGCCAGGACCTATAAGTTCGAGCGCAGCGGCGTTTATCAGGTGGCGCGTCTCGGGGTTTGAGGCTACGTGCAGCGACACGAAGCGAGCGCGTGCGAGCAGTTCCTCGAAGGGCGCGTACGTGACGCCGAGCGCGGCCTCATCGTCAGGCTCGAGCCGCGTGCGGTTCCAGTACAGGACCCGCATGTCGAAAGCCTGCGCGCGCCGCGCCACCGCCCGGCCGATGCGTCCCAGGCCCACCAGGCCGAGCGTGGCGCCGGAGACGCTGGCGCCGAGCATCTGCAGCGGCTCCCAGCCGCCCCACGTGCCGGAGCGCACGAAGGCGTCGCCCTCCACCACGCGGCGGCTGACGGCCAGCAGCAGCGCGAAGGCGAGGTCCGCGGTGGCGTCCGTGAGCACACCTGGCGTGTTGGCCACCCAGATGCCGCGCTCGGTGGCGGCGGCTACGTCGATGTTGTCGTAACCCACGGCGTGGTTGGCTACCACCTTCAGCCGCGGGGCGGCGTCCATGAGTTCCGCGTCCACGCGGTCGGTGACCATGCTCAGCAGTCCCTCGGCGTCCGCCACGGCCGCCAGTAGCTCCGCGCGGGTCATGGCCCGGTCCGCCAGGTTGATGGCCGCGTCCGTCTGCGCCCGCAGGCGCGCCATGGGCTCCTCGACCAGGCGCCTGGTGAGGAGCGTCTTGGGCTTGGTCACCACGGCGCCTACTCTGGCAGCGCCACGCCGCCGATGTAGATGGCCTTGTTCTCCATGTACTCAGCGAGGCCCTCGGAACCCGTTTCGCGGCCGATGCCGCTGCCTTTCACGCCGCCGAACGGCGCCTCGGGGGTAACGGGCATCCAGTCGTTCACGGCCACCATGCCGTACTCCAGCCGCTCGCTCATGCTGAGGGCCGTGTTCAGATCCGCGGTAAACAGGTAAGCGGCGAGGCCGTACTCGGTGGCGTTGGCCAGGTCGAGGACCTCCTGCGCGTTGCTGAACGTGGTGATGGGCAGCACGGGCCCGAAGATCTCCTCGTCGTGTAGCGGGGTGCCCGGCTTCACGTCCGTGACCACCGTGGGGGCGTAGAAGTAGCCCTTGCGGTCTAAGCGCTCGCCGCCGGCCAGCACCTTCGCGCCGGCTTGCACCCCGGACGCCACCAGCTCCTCGACGCGCTGGCGCTGCTTCTCGTTGATCAGCGGCCCCACCTGCACGCCTTCCTCAAGGCCGTGACCCACGCGCAGCTTGCTCATGGCCTCCACGACAGCGCCGGTGAACTCGTCCACCACGTCCTCATGGACGTAGAAGCGCTGCGGCGCGATGCAGACCTGGCCCACGTTGCGGGTCTTGAACAGCGCGGCGAGCTTAGCCAGGCGCCCCAGGTTGGGCGCGTCCGGGAAGACGATGACGGGTGCGTTGCCGCCCAACTCGAGCGCGAGGCGCGTGAGGGTGCGCGAAGCGCCGTCCATGAGGAGCTTGCCCACCCGCGGGCTGCCCGTGAAGGCCAGTTTGCGCACGCGCTTATCGTTCAGGAACGTCTGTCCCATGGCCGCGGGGTCGCCGTTCACCACGTTGATCACGCCGGCAGGCGCGCCGCCCTCGTGCAGCGCCTGGCCCAGCAGCATGGCCGAGCGGGGGGTGTACTCCGATGGGCGCCCCACCACGGTGTTGCCAGCCGCCAGCGCGGCGCCGAAGGTGCGCACGATGTTGTAGACGGGGAAGTTCCAGGCGGTGATGGTGGCCACCACGCCGAGCGCTTGCGGCACGACCAGAATGCGCCGGCCCGGTGCGGAGGGCGGCACCGTGCGGCCGTAAGCCCTAACCCCCTCGGCGGCGAACCAGTTCAGGTAGGCAGTGGCCGAGAGCCACTCGCCTTTCGAGTCGCCGAGCGGCTTGCCGGACTCCTCGGTGGTGAGGCGCGCCAGCTCGTCGACGTTCTTCTTGATCCAGCCGGAGGCGCGCTCGAGCACCTTGGCGCGCTCGTAAGCGGTCTTGGCCGCCCACTCCGGGAACGCCGCCGCGGCCGCGTCGATAGCGGCGCTAGCGTCCGCGCCGTCACCGTAAGCCACCTGCGTGACCAGGTCCTCGCTACCTGGGTCTATCAGGTCCCAGGTGCCGCCGCCGATGGCGTCACGCCACTCGCCCCCTATGAGCTGCTTCAGTGGAAAGCCGTTCTCCTTGGCTTCTGACACGTTGTTCGCCTCCCTCACGGTGCTGCCGGCGCGGGCGTGGACCTGC
>JBBAFX010000156.1:0-5390 GCA_041655195.1 Trueperaceae bacterium | reverse complement strand
CGTGCACGTCATCGTGGCTAAGGGGCTGGCGCCCGTGCCCACGCCGGTCGTGTCGCACGCCATCCTCACCTTCGAGGGTGCAGAGGGCGTCAAGGCTGACGGCATCGTTATCACGCCGTCGCACAACCCGCCTGATGCGGGCGGTTTCAAGTACAACCCGCCTCACGGTGGCCCGGCGGACTCCAGCGAGACCGACCAGATCCAGGCACTGGCGAACCGGTACCTGGAGGGCGCCCTGAAAGGCGTGCGCCGCCAGGGCCTGGCCGCGGCCAGAGCGGGCGGTCTGGTGGAGGAGCGTGACCTAGTTGCGCCTTACGTTGAGGACTTAGGCGCCGTGCTGGACATGGAGGCCATCAAGGCCGCCGGGGTGCGCATAGGCGTCGACCCGCTGGGCGGCTCCTCGCTCGGTTACTGGGATCCGGTAGCGGACCGCTGGGGTCTCGACATCACCGTGGTCAACCGCGTGGTGGACGCCACCTTCGGTTTCATGACCCTGGATCACGACGGCAAGATCCGCATGGACTGCTCGTCGCCCTACGCCATGGCCGGCCTCATAGACCTGCGGGCCGATTTCGATGTGGCGTTCGGTAACGACCCCGACGCGGACAGGCACGGCGTGGTCACGCCCCACGGCGGGCTCATGAACCCGAACCACTACCTGGCCGTGGCGGTGGAGTACCTCTTCTCGCGCCGCACCGGCTGGCCGGCCGCGGCGCAGGTGGGCAAGACGCTCGTCACCAGCTCTATGGTCGACCGCGTGGCGGCCTCGTTAGGGCGCCAGGTGGCCGAAGTGCCGGTGGGCTTCAAGTGGTTCGTGGACGGCCTACTGACCGGCGCTTACGGCTTCGGTGGCGAGGAGAGCGCGGGCGCTTCCTTCTTGCGCCTTGATGGCGGCACCTGGACCACCGACAAGGACGGCCTCATCCTGGGCCTCCTGGCCGCCGAGATCCTCGCGGTCACGGGCGAGGACCCTGGTCGGCTCTACGGGAGGCTGGAGGAACGCTTCGGCGCGCCCGCTTACGCGCGGGTGGACGTGCCAGCCACGGCTGCGCAGAAGGCCGCGCTCAAGGCGCTGAAGCCAAGCGACGTGACCAGCGCTGAGCTGGCCGGCGAGAAGGTGCAAGCCGTGCTAACCGAGGCGCCCGCCAACGGCGAGCCCCTAGGCGGCGTGAAGGTGGCGACGGCTAACGGCTGGTTCGCCGCCAGGCCGTCCGGCACGGAGGACCTCTACAAGATCTACGCGGAGAGCTTCAAAGGCGAGGACCACCTGAAGCAGCTCCAGCAGGAGGCGCAGGAGGTGGTGGCCGCAGCGTTCGAGCGGGCCGGCGCCTGACGCTAGCGCCTCACACCATGAGCGGCACGGTGAGGATGGGCACCGCGGAGGAGCGCAGCAGCGCGTCCGCGCGGTTGCCGAGCAGCAGGCCGATGGCGGCGCGGTGGTGCCTGAGGCCTATGGCCACCAGGTCGGCGCCTAGCTCCTGAGCCAACCGCGGCAGCACTATCACCGGCTCGCCGTCACGAACCACCATGCGCTTGGCGACCCCGCCCGACACGGCGGAAAGGCGGTCGGTCACGGCGTTGGCTATGCCTTCTTTATCAGCGCGGTCGTTCTCTACCACGTGCGCCAGGATCAGCTCGGCGCCTAAGTCCGCGAACTTCTTGGCGAACTCCCAGGCCCCCAGCGACGCGTCGCCGAAGTCGGTGGCCACCATGATGCGCCGCACGCGGGTCACGTCTGCCTCCTCACGTACGGAGATGGTGGGCACGTCCGTGCGGCGCACGAAACGCCCCGCCACTCCGCCCAGGAAGTGCCTGTCGAAGCGGTTGGCGCCGTGCGCGCCCATGACCACCAGGTCGTAACGGTTCTGGATGGCGAGGAGCTCCTCCACCGGGTTGCCCCACAGCAGTTCGTAGGTGCCGTCCGGGCTGGACATGTGCGAGAGCATGCCGAGCAGGCGGTCGACCTCGGCGCTGCGCTGCTCGGCTAGCTGGTTGAGCATCTCAGGATTGAAGGTGTCGAGTTGCGGGCGGCTCGAGGGGCGATCGAGATCGCTGCGGCGCTGGGCGTGAACCACGTGCAGAGTGCCGTTGCTGCGCTCTCGTATGTCTCGAGCCAGCGTGAGAGCCTTCTGCGCCGGCTGCGAGAAGTCGGTGGGATGCAGTATGCGCATGCCTAACCTCCGGTTCGGGTGCGCCCATCATATAGGCGCTCGTACGAGCATGTGAAACATACACGGGTTCCAGTTGGGGCTTTTGTCCGGCCAGGAGGGATTATCCTTGAGTGGAGGGGCGCTTCGCCCCAGTAGTTCGTCCCACTAGGAGGTAGCGTATGTACAGGAAGATCCTGATGCCCGCCGACGGTAGCCCCAGCTCCGAGCTCGCCATCGAGAAGGGGCTCGAGCTAGCCAAGCTGACGGGTGCCGAGGTGACGTTCCTCCACATCCTCGAGAACCCGCTGGCGGCCGGTTACGTAGCTGCCGCCAACATGGCGTACTCCGCCGAGCTGTACGAGGACCTACGCAATAGCGCGAACCAGTTGCTGGAGCACGTGGTGGCCATGGCCCGCGAGAAGGGCGTGACCGCCAAGGGCGTGCTGGTGGAGGACGTGGACCCCGTGCAGGCCATCCACGAGGCCGAGAAGGACCACGACCTGGTCGTCATGGGCACGCACGGCCGGCGCGGCTTCAACCGCTGGATGTTCGGTTCCGTAGCGGAAGGCGCCCTGCGGCGCTCCACAGTCCCTTACCTGGTGGTCCGCTCGGAAGTCGAGGCCTAATTAGCGCTCTGGATTCTGTTCCAGAGCGAGCCGCATAGACCGCCGAAGCCTGTCTCGTGGTTTTGGTGGTCTAGCCCGCCCCCTGGATTTTGTTCCAGAGTGAGCCGCAGAGTCCGCCGAAGCCTGTCTCGGGCGTGCCGCCCCACAGCGCGTCGATGCTGTTCTGGATGATGATGTTCGTCCAGTTCACGGGGGCCTTGACGCCCATCGAGAGGGCGGAGTGAACGCCCGAGCAGATGGTGGTGAACACGCACTCTTGGAGCTGCGGGTCGGTGTCTTCGGGCCCCAGGCCGCGTAGTGGGCCCGTGATGGCGTACCCGAGGCAGCGGCCCATGGCGGCGTACTGGTTGATGGCGGTGCGGATCTGCAGGATCACGTTGGCGGTCTCCGCGTACTCCGTGGCGGCTTGACCCCAGCCGCGTTCACCGCGTCCCAGCAGGGCGCCGGAGCGTAGGTCGAGGCTGTACCAGCCCACTGCGTTGCTTCCGCCTGGCGGCACCGCTGCCAGGCGGCCTTTCTGTAGGTCGACCAGCACGCGCGCGGCCAGGTCGGCTGGCAGGTCGGGGGCCACTGCGGTTAGTTCGGTGGCGCTGGCGACCACGCGCCACGGTGTGCCGGCGGCTAGGTCGGCGCCGTGGGCGTCGGCTACGCTCGCGGGCCTGGCGGCGCCGGAGCGCGACGCTAGCGCTGCGCCCAGTTCGGTTTCGAGGACCGTGTCGAGCGCGCCTTGGGTGACCCGCGTGAGCCACAGGTCCGTGCCGGGGAGACTGGAGACGGCGCCCGCCACTAGGTCGAATGAGCCGTGGACCGTGAGGTCGGCTTCGAAGCGGCGGTGGAACGCGGCCACGAAGGCGCCTGAGCGGTAGCCGGCCAGGCGCTCGCTGCGCTGCGCCTGCAGCAGGTCGAGGGGTGGGAACAGCGCGGCGGTGTCGCTTAGGCGCTCGTTCACTACGGCGGGGTCGAGCTGCTGGCCTTGGTGGTACAGCTCGCTCCAGGCGCTTCTGTTGGTAAGGATGCGTTTGGCCGCGGCGTAACTCAGGGCTTCTTGCGAGAGGCCGGCGCCGCTGATGAGTATGTCGGTCTGTCCGCCGAGCGCCAGCGCCCGCTCGAGGCGCTGTTCCTCGGTGAGGGTCAGTTCGGTCACGCCCGCGGCGCGCGCCGCGGGGCCCACGAGGTCGAAGACCTGGCGCCGCTCAGTTACGGAGCCTTCGCCCGGCGTGTGCACGGTGTACTCGAGCCACAGGGCGGTGAAGGCCGCGCCGCTCTCGCTTTCAGCTCCAGCCGCGCTGCGCGACGAGCCGCCGAACATGCCACCGAGCCCGCCGCCGAGCCCGCCCACTGCGCCGGCGTTGCCACCACCGCCGGAGGAGCCGGCCTTGCCGTCGGCGCCTATGGTGGCGCTGCCGACGCTGGCGCCGTTCACGAACAGGGCGGGGCGCCATGAGGTCGTGGCCAGTAGTTCCTCTCGTAGCTCGGTGAGCGGTTGGGCGGAACCGAACGGGTCCAGGTCGGGCCAACCTTCCGGTAGGCCGGCGAACGCCACGCTGCTCAGCACGCCGTCCACCGCCAGCAGCTCGGTGCTGGTGAGTTCCTGTTCGCTCAGGCTCGTACCGTCCCAGGCTTCGGCTATCACGGCCAGGTGCACGCGGTGCAGCCGGTCGCCGCACGCCAGATCGCGGCAGGCGCCATCCACCGCGGCGAGGAAGCGCACCTCGGGCAGGTCGAAGCGCGCCTCGGCGGCCGTAACCACCGTGCCCGGTTGGGCGTCCGGCAGGGTCGGGTCTAAGTCCACGTAGGCGCCGTCTTGCTGCACCTGCACCCACCAGTGGTCGGTTAGGAGGGCGTTGCGGTCCGCGGCCTGCCCTACGCCGCTGCGGGCGGCGTCGCCGGCCGGGAAGGCCGCCAAAGCGCCGACCAATGCGTCGCGTTGCGTCGCTGCGGCCGTGCTTATCGCCTGCGTGTAGGCTTGGTCGCGTTGCTCGGTGGCCCGGAGCTGCTCCATTAGCACGGCCGGGTCGAAGCCTAGTTCGGCGGCCGCGCGCTGGCTCAGCTGAGCGGGGTCGCTCTCGGTGATCACGGGGTCGGGAGCGCGGCGCTGCGCGCTGGCGGCGGCTTGCAGCGCGGCGTCAGTTAGGGTGGCGCGCGCCAGCACCGCCTGGTGGCCGGCTTCCTCGAGGAGACGCTCGAGCAGCAGGGCGCGGTCGAGGCTGTTGCCTTCGCGGTCCATGAGCACGCCAGCGGCGCCCTTGAGGGCTCCGCGGTACGCCACGTAGCCAGTTTGGTCGCGCACCCACGCGAAGATGGCGGCCACGTCGGTGGAGCCAATCTCGGTCAGCGCGGCCTGAAAGTCGAAGGTGGCGGCGGGCAGCTCGGCTACGGCCGCCTCTAGGACCTCGAAGAGGCGTTCGGGTGGGGGCGCGGCCTGGGCGCGGGCGGCGCCGGGGAGCCCGGCGGCGAAGGCGTAAGCCAGGAGCAGGCCGGCGAGTAGCAGGGGCTTTAGGGGTGATGCGCGCATGATCGGGTCCCTTTCGCTCGGATCGTCGGGGCCGACGAGTCGGTCACTCAGCTGGGTGTGTAGGTAGAGCCGCGGGCCCGTTAGGGCCGGTGTGACCAC
>JBBAFX010000155.1:0-5401 GCA_041655195.1 Trueperaceae bacterium | reverse complement strand
GTAAGCGGCCGTGGTATCCGCGCCACCGTAATCTTCACTCTCGCCGTGTGACCAGACGTGGTTGCCACTGCCGAGGGGGTAACGGCGCGTGGAGCCGCGCGGCTGGTAAGCGCCGCCGCCATGGTCCACTTGGTCATCGGCGTCGGCTGCTTCTTGGCCGTCCAGCCACTCCTCCCACTCCAGGGGCTCGTCGTCGGGCTGACGCACGGTGGGGTCGAGCGCGGCCCGCACCTCGGGCAGCAGGGAATCGGTAACGCGCGGCGGGTTCGGCAGGTCCACGTCCATGACCTGGCCCGTGACGCCCGCCGATTCGGGTGAGCCCAGGTACCTGACGGCCCTGACCAGAGCCTGGTCGTGGCGCGGGTCGGACGGCGGCCGGGACGGGAGCACCAGGTTGACCCTGGGGTACGCGAAGCGGCGTCTGAAGCCGTGAACCATCTCCCGCAGCGCCCCCTGGGCGGCGTGCATCTGCACTGAGCCCACGGACGGCGGCGCCACCACCACCACCCAGCCGTTACTGAGTAACCGCGAGGCCGCCTTGAGGGCCAGGAAGGTGCTGCGCACGTTCTCGGCCATCATCTCGTAGAACTCGCCCTCCGTCAGTTCCTCGAACGGAGTGTTGCTGACCTGCGCGGCCGTGTGGACCACGCCCCCCAGCGCCCCGAAGATCTCCATGACCTTCTGGTAAGCGGAGAGCACGTCCATCTGGGTGGTCATGTCGGCCTGGATGGGTATGGCTTGGCCACCCAACTCCTCCACTTCGGAAGCGGTCTTGGCGGCCAGATCGACATCTCTGTCGGCGCAGACGACGTCGTAACCGGCGCGCCCGTAGGCCAAAGCGACGGCTCGACCATACCCCTGGCCAACGTTGGTAACCAGGACGACTCGGGCGCTCTCCACCCCTGCAGGATACGACGGGCAACGGGTCCCCTCAAGGTCACGAATGGAGCCGTGCGCGGTATAAGAGGGCATGTTCAGGGGCCGTAGCGACAAGGAAGCCCGCACGGGCCGTGCCCGGAGCGCCAACAGAGGCGCTGGTAGCGACGCGACCGGCCGCGCCGGCGACGCGTCGACCACGGGCGGCGCGCTGGCAGCCACGCCGAGCGTGGCTAACGAACCGTTCACGTACATCCAGCGTGGCACCACCATCGTCGGGCAGCTCGAGGCCCGCGGCCGCGTGCGCGTTCACGGCGTGGTGAAGGGCGATGTTAGGGTGGACGGCGCCCTCGAGGTGGCGGAAGCCGGCCTCGTGGAGGGTGCACGGATCGAAGCTGACGACGTCAAGATCATCGGCCGCGTCGTGGTCGACAAGCTGGTGGCCAGGGGCAAGGTCGAGATCTGGGACGGTGGCGAGCTGATCGGCGACGTGCAGGCAGCCTCCCTCGATATCGAGGAGGGCGCGCGTTTCACGGGCCGCAGCGACATGACGGGTGCTGCCGAGGCCAATAGTGGCGCGGTAGGCAGCGGCACCGCCGAAGCGGAGCCGCGCAGTAGCGTGGACGGTGCTCGGCGTTCGGGCGTGGAGTCCGCGGCTGAGACGCTGCTAGAAGCGGTCGATGTCGCCGCGACCGAGGTGGGGAGCTCCGCGGAGCGCCCGTAACCAGGAGGAATCACACTGTTGCTACAATGCAGCGTGCAACCCAGAGCCAACCTTCACTCCACCGTGACCCAGGTCCGGAGGGTCGAACATGGCGCTTGAGAGACTGTTCCGTCGCAACAAGCCTACGCGCAAGGAAGAAGACACCAGTCCCGCCGGCCTGTGGCTCAAGTGCGACAGCTGCCACGCGCAGATCTACCGCAAGGACCTGATCGCCAACGCGTACCTCTGCCCCGAGTGCGGTTTCCATCACCGCATGCCGGTCAGCGCCCGCATCGAACTCCTAGCGGACGAAGGCACGTTCGAGAAGTGGTCGGGTGGCATCACGCCGCTGGACCCGCTCGAGTTCGAGGACACCCAGAAGTACTCGGAGCGCATCGAGAAGGCCCAGAAGAAATCAGAGAACCCCGACGCCATCGTCACCGGCGCCGCTCAGTTGGCGGGCCACCGCATCGGCCTCGTCATCATGGATTTCTCCTTCATGGCGGGCTCCATGGGCTCGGTGGTGGGCGAGGAGATCGCCCGCGCCGCCGAACGCTCAGCCGCTGAGGGACGTAGCCTCGTCATAGTCACCGCCTCGGGTGGCGCCCGCATGCAGGAAGGTGCGCTCTCGCTCATGCAGATGGCTAAGACCACGGTGGCGCTCAACGCCCTCTCCGAGAAGCGCCTGCCGTACATAGCCGTCCTCACGGACCCCACCACAGGGGGCGTCACGGCTAGCTTCGCTACTTTAGGCGACGTCATCTTCGCGGAGCCCGGCGCGCTCATCTCGTTCGCTGGACCGCGCGTCATCCAGCAGACCATCCGCCAGGACCTGCCGGAGGGCTTCCAGCGCTCCGAGTTCCTGCTGCAGAAGGGCATGGTCGACGACGTGGTGGTGCGTAAGGAGCTCAAGGGGCGCATAGCCGCGGTCCTGGGGCTGCTAACCACCGGCTTGCCCGACCGGAGCGTGGAGGCCGTTCATGCCGCTACCGTTTGAGCAACCAATCGAGGACCTGGCCGCCAAGATCCGCGACATGCGGGCTTACGCGGCTGAGCAGGAGATAGACCTCGGTGACGAGATCGATGCGCTGCAGGGCCGCCTCGATCGCCTCATGCGCGACACGTACGACAACCTCACGCGCTGGCAGCGGGTGCAGGTAGCGCGGGCCCCCGGGCGTCCCACGGGCCTCGATTACTTACAGAAGGCGTTCGACGGCTTCACGGAGCTGCACGGCGACCGCACCCTCGGCGACGATCCGGCCATAGTCACTGGCTTAGCGCGCTTGGGCGAGACCAGCGTGGTGGTGATCGTGCAGCAGAAGGGGCGCGACACCAAGGAGAACATCCACCGCAACTTCGGCATGAGTCACCCGAGCGGTTACCGCAAGGCCATGCGCATGTTCGACATGGCTGACCGCTTCCGGTTGCCTGTCGTCACGCTCATCGACACCCCGGGCGCGTACCCGGGCTTGGCTGCCGAGGAGCAGGGGCAGGCGTGGGTCATCGCTGAGAGCATCAGACGCATGAGCGAACTGGAGGTACCTGCGCTCAGCGTGGTGATAGGTGAGGGCGGCTCGGGTGGGGCGCTCGCCATTGGCGTGGCGAACCGCGTGCTCATCCTCGAGAACGCTATCTACTCGGTCATCAGCCCCGAGTCCTGCGCGGCCATCCTGTGGCGCGACGCGGGCGAGGCGGAGCGCGCGGCTGAGGCCCTCAAGCTGACGTCACGCGACCTGGTGGCGCTAGGCGTAGTGGACCGCGTGATCGACGAGCCCCTCGGCGGCGCCCATAACGCGCCCGACGCGGCTATCGAGCTGGTGCAGCAGGCGCTAATTGAGGAACTGGCGCAGCTGACGCCCATGACGGGTCCGCAACTGCGGAAAGCGCGCTACGACCGCTTCCGGGCGCTGGGCCGCTTCGAGGCCGTGGCCTGATCACGGCCAACCTAGTCAGTTAGTTTCGAGACTGCGTGCTAGAGCGCGCTGGCGATAGCAGCGCGGAGCCCCGCCACGTTCTCGCGCACGGTCGCGCCGCCGCCGTAAACGGCGCTGCCGGCCACCAGGATGTCGGCGCCAGCGGCAACGGCTAGCGGCGCGGTCTTCTGGTTGATGCCGCCGTCCACCTCGATGAGGCAGTTCGGATTCACGCGGTCGCGCATGCGACGGGCGGCCTCGATGCGCGCCACGCTGCCACCTATGAACTCCTGACCGCCGAAACCGGGGTTCACGCTCATCACCAGCGCCAGGTCCAGGTACGCGAGCGCGCCTTCCAGGACGGTCAGCGGGGTCAGCGGATTGAGAGCCAGGCCCACCTTCACGCCGCTCTCGCGCACGCTCTGCAGTAGCCGGTGCAGGTGGTGGGTCACTTCGGCGTGGACGGTCAGGTAGTCGGCGCCGGCGGACACGAAGTCGGTAACGTAGTCACCTGGCGTGGCGATCATGAGGTGCACGTCGAGCGGCAGGGACGTGTGACGCTTCACTGCGGCCACCACTGCCGGGCCGATGCTGATGTTCGGTACGAACTGACCGTCCATGATGTCGACGTGGATGAGGTCCGCGCCAGCGTCCTCGGCGGCGGCGACCGCCGCCCCCAGGTTGGCGAAGTCGGCGGAGAGTATCGAAGGGGCCAGGCGCACGGGGTTCCTCGGCTGAGTGCTCATCGCCCGGAGTATAGCCCCGGTACTTGGTGCGGCCGCCTTCGGTCGCGAGGCGCACGGGAACGCGCTCGCCGTGTCGGTACCATGCGGGCGGAGGCACGAATGGCACACGGAAAATACGACGACTACGCCACTCCCGACGTCCTGGTCAGCACCGCCTGGGTCCAGGAGCGTCTGAACGACGGTTCCATCAAGGTCCTCGAAGTCGACGAGGACGTGCTGCTTTACGAACAGGGACACGTGCCCGGTGCCCAGAAGCTCGACTGGCACACGGAGCTGCAGCGTCAGGACATCCGCGACTTCATAGGCGAGACCGAGTTCGAAGAGCTCATGGAGAGCAAGGGCATCAGCAACGACGACACCGTGGTCCTGTACGGCGACAAGAGCAACTGGTGGGCGGCGTACGCCTTCTGGTTCCTCAAGTACAACGGCCACGAGGACGCACGCCTCATGGACGGCGGCCGGCAGGCGTGGGTGGCGGAGGAACGCCCGCTGGAGACCGCTACGCCCGCTCCCGCCCGCGGCGTCTACAAGGTGCCGTACCGCGACGCCTCGATCCGCGCCTTCGCGCCGGACGTTCTGAAGCACTTGCTGGAGGTGAACGCTGGCCGGGGTGCGCTCGTGGACGTGCGTAGTCCTGAGGAGTTCAGTGGCGAGAAGCTCCACATGCCCGACTACCCTCAAGAAGGCGCGCTGCGCGGTGGGCATATCCCCGGCGCCGCCAACATCCCCTGGGCGCGGGCCGTGAACCCGGACGGCACCTTCAAGAGCGCGGTGGAGCTGGGTGAGCTCTATGACGCCGCGGGCGTTAAGCCCGAGCACGACGTCGTTGCTTACTGCCGCATAGCTGAACGCTCGAGCCACAGCTGGTTCGTGCTCAAGTATCTGCTGGGTTACCCCCGGGTGCGCAACTACGACGGCTCGTGGACCGAGTGGGGCAACATGGTGGGCGTGCCCGTGAAGCAGGGCTCCGAACCCTGAGCTGAACCGCCAGTCGGCAGGCGCGGCGGTACAGCTCGAGCCGCCCCAGGGCCGCTTGAGCCCGTCAGGCGCCCTGGCGTCCGGGAACAGGGAAGAGCTCGGGCTGCAAGAGTCCGGCAAATGATGAAGGAAGCGGGAGCCGTCAGTGGGCGGCTCCCGCTTCTTGCTTTATGTTCCTTGCTCTA
>JBBAFX010000154.1:0-5443 GCA_041655195.1 Trueperaceae bacterium | reverse complement strand
TGACAGCCAGCGCTTCTCGGACGACGGTGAGCCTGGTGGCACAGCCGGACGGCCCATGCTTGAGGTGATCCTCAAGCGCGAGCTCGACATGCTGGCCGCGGTGGTCGTGCGCTATTACGGCGGTAAGAAGCTCGGCGCGGGCGGCCTGGTGCGCGCTTACTCCGGTGCCGTCAGCAAGGCGCTGGATCAGGCGGGTGTGCGGGAAGTGGTCGACATGGTCACGGTGACCGTGACGGCCGGTTTCGCGCTGGTCGACGTGGTGCTGCGAACGGTGGACGAGCTGGTGACTCAGCACCCGGACGCGCGTAAGGGGGAACCAGACTTCGGCGCGGAAGGGCTGGAGCTAGAGCTGACGTTACCGGTCTTCCAGCTGGACGCAGCCAAAGCGCGTCTCACGGAGGTCACGAACGGCGGCGTGCGGGTGCTGAGGCCGGACGAGTGAAAACTGCGCCCCGCGGTACGCCTCGCCCGATCACGTTCTGATCGCGGGACTTGAGAGACTCTTCAGGAACCCACTCGTGACCTGTCAAGTGCGTGCCTAACGTGCCACGATGTGGTCATGGCCAGACTGTTGACCCTAATGTTGGCTTCCGCTGCGCTGGTGTTGGCGGCCTGCGCCCCGTCGCAGCAGACCGGTGAGGCTCACGCCACCATCGCCATGATGAACGCGCCGGCGCAGGCGCGCATCGGTGGTGCCGCCGACGCGGTGCAGGCTGAGCTTGAGGGTCGGGCGGACGCCCCGTTCGGCTTCGTGTCCAGCTTCACCATGCGCTTCCTCGAGACGCATAACGACATGTTCCATAGCCGCGCGGCGCCCAGCGCAGCGCGGATAGCGCGCACCCATAACGCGGACCTGGCGGTCATGATCGGGGCCCCGGTCCTGGAACGCACCGTGACCGAAAGCCGTGACGGCAGCAGCCGCCGCATCGACGTCTCTGTGGCGCTGGAAGCCCAGGTCGTGGACCCGCGCAACGATTCCGTGGTGCAGGTGCTGCGCACGCGCACGCATCAGGGCTCGCGCGTTGAGTCGACCGCTATCCCCTTACCCGAGCCGGAGCACGACCCCACGGTGCAGGCGCTAGCCGACCGCGCCGCGCCCGAACTGGCGTCCTCGTTGCTGGCGGAACTGCCTTACCTCATCAGCTCGTTACTCATCGGAAGTAACGGCGGATGATCTCCTGGTAATCGAGAGGCAGGTCGCCCTCGCTGAGGGCTTCCTCCGCCGCGCTCTGGTACGGAGCGTAGCTGGCGCCGGGCGGTAGCTCCACGTCGGTGCTACCCGGCAGGCGCACGCTGCCGGCTACCGTCTCGGGCCCGTCCCTAAGCACGCCGGGTAACTGCTCCTGCTGGCCACCTGCGCCTGTCGGGTCGGTCAGCGCTTCGCCCGGCGTTGAGCCGCCCAGTCCGGCGCTATCGGCCCCTTCCTGGTCGCTACCGGCGTCGCCTATACCGGCGCTGACCTCCATGGCTCCGTCCCCGTCCTCACCGCCGGCGCCGGCCTGCCCCTCGTCGGGTTGCTGAGCGTCCGGTCCGCTGCCCTCATCGCCTTCCTCACCGTCCGCGTCGGCACTGCCGTCGCCTTCGGCGCCGTCTTCCTGACCAGGGTCAGCCTCTTCGGGTCCGCCGGTGTTGTTGGGAGAATCCACGGGGTCGTCTGACGTGCCGGTGGGCTCACGGTCCGTTGGTTCGCTGGGGCCGCTCTGCTGGCCGCTTTCTCCGTCCCGCGGTTCGGACTCGCCCTGCCGGTCCGCGTCGGCGGCGTCGTCAGGCGCAGCCGACCCATCGGTAGGTGCACCGGACGCGGCGGGGCGCTCCCGTAACGACTGCAGGTAGCGCGCCAGCGGCGCCTGCCCCTCCGCGTCGCCCTCAGGCAGGTCGGTGACGGGCGCCTCGGGCTGCTCCTCGTCCCGCCCGGGCGCGGCCCCTGGTGGTTCGGCGCGGCCCGGCGCCGGCGGTTCGGGTGGTGCCGGCTCCGGCATCTGCTCCGCTTCCAGTACCCCCTCCGAACCGCTACCCGGAGCGGTGGGAGCAGGGCGCGTGAACGGCGTGGTGCTGGCACCCAGGAACTCGGGCACCAGCACCAGCGCCACGGCCACCACCAACGCGGGTAGCCACCAAGCGGGTCTAGGTTCGCTCTCGTAACCGCGGATGCTCAAGGCGGCCCGCTCCAGCACGGCCTGACCGAAGCCGTAGGTGTCGTCCGCGCCGGCACCCGGGTCGCCGCCTGCCCCTTGGCCGCCGCCGTCGCCGGTACCCGCCGGCACCGCCGTCTGCTCGCCGCTCTGCAACAGGCCCAAAGCGGTCTCGTAGCTGAGCCCGGTTTGGCGCCGGATGGAGGCCAGCGCGGTGTCTACACCGCGGCGCAGGGGCCACACCGCACCGATCAGCAGAGCGGCCAGGACCACGAGGGCGCGCCCCGTCAGCCCGAGGGGCAGGAACAGCGCCACTACGGCAGCTGCCAGCGCCGCAGCGGCCGCGTGCAGCAGGCGGCGGTGCACGCTGGCCACGCGCGCCTCGTGCATGTGCAGGTCGAACGGGGTGCCTTTGAAGCCGCGACCGACCGCTGAGCGGCGCCGGCTGGCGCCGATCACGAGCTACCACCGCCGGTTGGCGCTGCCGCCACTGGACTACGGCGAGCGCGCAGCGGGAACCGCCGCGGACCGAACAGGTACAGCAGCGTGAGCAGCGTGGCCGCGCCGGCCACCAGGGCGTAGGACGAGGGCGCCAGCACCGACGTCCACGGGTTGAAGAGAGAGGCATCGAAGCGCAGGTCGAGCCAGGCGAGGAACACGGTCACGCCAGGCACCGCGATGGGTAGGAGCCAGCCGAGCCGGGTCACTCCGACTAGTTTACGGAGCAGCAGGCCGAGCCCGTAGTAGGCGGGCACGGTCAGCACGGCCACGAGCGAGCTCCAGGCCAGGCTGGTGGCGGGGTAGCTACCCGCGTGACTGACCACCTCGAACGGCACGCTCAGCAGTACCCACAGTAGGAGCGCGCCCAGGGTGTAACGCGCCTCCGCCAGCCAGTGGGCGCGGTCACCACCCAGCGCCAGGTGCCCGGGCAGCGCGATGAGCGCCTGTGAAGCCCCGAAGCCGGCGGCGGCTAGGGCCAGGAACGTGTTGCGCGCCGGCGCGAGCGAGAACCAGCTCTCGTTCGCTAGCGTGCCCGTGGCTGGCCAGGCGAAACCGAGCACCACCACCAGCGCGGCTAGGAAGAGCGTGAAGAGTTGCGCCATATCGGAGCGCATGGCGCGAGCGGTGAGCGTCTCGAGGACCCTCATGGGCCGTTACCTGCGGAGCTAGGAGCGCTGCGGAACGGGTCCGTGACGGGCTGTTCAGGCAGCGGCGGCGCGCCGGCGGCGGCCACCAGTTGCACGTCCGGGTAGACGACCCAGGTGGTGCAGCCCGCCAAGCAATCGTCTTGCGCCAGCCAGGTTCCCGCCGGCAGCAGCGGCGCTAGTGGCGCGGCCCAGTCGGCGCTGCCGCTCTCGCTGGGCCGCACAGTGCCCGAGTTGGCCGCCAGGTCGCCTTGCAGGCCCTGACCCACCAGGTAGAGGTTCAGTAGCGGCCCGGGCCCGTGGTTGTACGGCGCCCCGTCCTGCACGGTGAGCTGAGCTTGCCCGAGCCGCGGCGCTAACTCGAGGAGCACGCTGCGCCACCTGTCGAGCGCAATGTGGGTGCCGGCCGCGTCGATCCAGTAGGCCTGCGGCATGAGGGGTCTGACGCGCTCGTCCAGGGTGATGGTCGTTTGAGGCATGGTCAGGACCTCGCGCACGGGCATGACCGCGGCCAGTTCGCCCCCCGCCAGTGCCAGCGAGGCGCGGCCCTCGAGTTGCGGGGCGGCGGGGCGCAGCAGCTGCCACGCCACTAGCGAAACGAGCCCGGCGACCGCAATAGCCGCGCTAAGCCCTGGAGCACCGGCGAACCTCAACAGCAGCAGCACGCCGAGCGCGTAGACCGCCACCATGAGCACCACCATGTGGTCCTTGATGGGGGCCGGCGGCTCCACTAACTGTCCCTGCACTAGTGCCGCCTGCAGCGCGGCCCGGGCGGGCACCTCCACGTGGCGCATGGCCTCGACAGCCAGGGCACGACCGCCCTCCACGTACAGCAGCGCTCCGCCCCCGAGGCGCACCGCGTCGGCGCCGTTCAGGAGTAAGAGCAGCTCGTTATGGCTGGCCGGTAATGGTCCGGCTAGCACCACGACGGCGCCGCCGGTCACTGCAGAGGCCACCGCCTCCAGCCGCGGGGCGGCGGACGTACCGTCTATGACCAGGCTGCGGACCCCAGCGTAGGCGGCCGGCTCCTGTGGCAGCAGCGCCGCGGTTACGTCAACGAGTCTGGTGCCGGGGCCGAACGCGTCGAGGTAGGGCAGGCGGAAGGCGCCGGGGTTGCTGGTTAGCACCAGGTCGAGGGGTCGGTCGTCGGCTTCGCGCCCGGCGATGCTGCCGCTGGCGAGCACGCGTTCCGGTGTGGCGAGGCGCCAGCCGAGGGTGGCGAACCGCGGCAGGTAGACAAGCTCCTCGAATATGGAGACCCCGGCGCCGCCCCTGACGTTCAGCGTGATGGTGAGGGGCACCTCTCCGGAGCGGAGCGTGCCCTGGTCGATCTGCATGGTGAGGGTGGCTGGTGGCGCGTCGCGCAGTTCCAGCCTGAGCGGGTTCCAGGCTTCAGCCACCGGCTGCCCCGCCACCCCGAGCGCGAAGCTAACGCCGGCGGCTGGTTGCAGCGTGGCGGCGGAGCCGGACTGGGCGCCAGAACCCGTAGCTCCTTGCGCGGCGGACCACGCGCCCGGCACCACGCCTGAAAACGCGCCAGGGCTGACTCCTACCCAGACAGAGGCCAGCAGACCGCTCAGGCCGCTCAGGTACAGGGCCAGCATCAGGCCAGTAAGGGCCAGCGCCGGCTGGTGGCGAGGACGCGTCATGTTCGCCTGCGAGTATACGGGCGTGCCTGGCACCGCTGCGTCTCGGCCCTGGGCTGTAGCCGGGACTTGCACCGACAACGGCCTAGAGGCTCCGGGCCCCGGCCGCGTGGCAGTGGGCCAGCGCACCCGGTGCAGTGGGCCAGTACACCCGGGGCAACGGGCCAGTACACCCGGCGCGCGGCGGTCCTCAATTGCCAGCGCGCTGCGGCACGAGCACAATGGCGCTGACCACGCGCCGTTCGGTGCTGCGGTTCACGGCGCGGCCGTCGATCACGAGGGTGGTGCTGCTGCCGCTGTCGAGCCGCATGGCGCGGTCGGCACCGAGGGAGAGGAAGAGCGGCACAAGCTCGGAGGCGCGCATGGTCTCGGCCACCACCAACAGGGTGGAGCCGTCGGCTGTGACCCCCACGGCGGCCTGCTGCGTGAGCCCGTCCAGGATGCGCTGCCCCGTGGCGAAGCGCTCCAGTTCCGGTTGATAGGCGGCGAGGCCGTCCTTCACGAGCAGCGGACCGGCCTC
>JBBAFX010000153.1:0-5548 GCA_041655195.1 Trueperaceae bacterium | reverse complement strand
GCTCGTCAGCCGCCCGGAGCACCGCGCCTTCGGAGCCAGTCACGGCGTGGTGACCGAGTCGTGGTCGCCCATCGGCAAGGGCGGCGAGCTCCTTAAGCATCCCGCCGTCACGACTATCGCGGAGCGGCTGGGTCGCACTCCTGCTCAGGTGGTACTGCGCTGGCACGTTCAACTGGGCCTGGTGGCTATCCCCAAGACGGGCAACCTCGAGCGCCTGCAGCAGAACCTCGACGTGTTCAGTTTCGAGCTCACCGACCCTGACATGAGCGCACTGAACGCCCTCGACCGCGGCGAAGGTGAAGCTGTCGACTCGGACGAGTTCGGTCACTGAACCACGGCGCAACCCGCGGGCACATTACACCCGCCTGAAAACAACCTGACACGCCGTCTGCCATACTCGGAACATGGCCAAAGCCGAGAAGCACCCACACGAGGACAGCCCGACAGACACGCGGTTACGAGAGGTGCTGAGCGGCCGCACTGAGCCCATCGTCGACCTGTACCTGAGCGTGCACGCGCTGGTGCTGGAAACGCTACCCGGCGTGCGGAACTCCGTGGACCTGGTGGACGGCATGACCGGTTACGGAGCCCACCAGTACGGCTACGGCGGTTGGGGCATGGCGGCGCTGAGCGCGCACACTAAGTGGGTCTCGCTGGTGCTCATGCGCGCCGTGGAGCTGGACGACCGCACCGGCATCCTGGAAGGCACCGGCAAGAGCCTGCGGCACGTGAAAGTGCGCTCCGCGGAGCAGCTCGCGGAGCGCGCCGAAGCGATCAAGGCGCTCGTTACGCAGGCCGCGCAACTGGCTTGAGCCGCCCGCGCCCGGCGCGGCTCGCCAGATGCGCTCGCCCGGTTCAGTTGTCGCCCAGCCGCCTGTCGAACACGTCGCGCAGTCCGTCACCAAGCAGGCTGAAGCCGAGCACCGTGATGGTGATGGCGATTCCTGGGTAGAGGGTCACGTGCGGGGCTGACCTGATGGCGTCGCGGCCCACGGAGAGCATGCGGCCCCAGCTGATCTGCGGCGGTTGCGTGCCTAGCCCGAGGAACGAGAGCGACGCTTCGGCCACGATGGCGGTGCCCATGCCCAGCGCGGCTATCACTAGGGCGGGCGCCCAGGAGTTCACGAGGATGTGCCTGAAGAGGATGCGGCCAGATGACAGCCCCAGGGCGCGCCCGGCCTCCACGAACTCCTCCTCTTTCAGCGCCAGCACCTCGGAGCGCACCACGCGCGCCATGGCCGGAATGCGCACGATGGCTATGGCCATCATGACGTTCACTATGTTGGGCCCGAACGTGGCCACGATGGCTATGGCGAGCAGGATGCCGGGCATGGCCAACAGCACGTCCATGACGCGCATGATGACGTTGTCCAGTCGGCCCCCCACGTAGCCAGCGAGCGCGCCCAAAATTACCCCGAACACGAGCGAGATGCTGGTGGCGATGAACGCTACGAGCAGCGACACGCGGGTGCCCATGATGAGGCGCGAGAGCACGTCGCGGCCGAGCTCATCGGCGCCTAGGACGTACGTGCCGTTGAGCTGGCCATCCACGATCAGGCCGCGCGGGGCGGCGTACTTCTCCCAGATGTCCTGCTTGATGGGGTCCATGGGGGTAATGAGGGGCGCGATAGCAGCGATGATCACCAGCGCCAGGATGACGACCGAGCCGATGATGACGTTGGGGTTGCGGCGGATGCGCTTGAGCGTCAAGTTAGCGGGGGTGGCTGGAGCGCTACGCATAGCGGATCCTCGGGTTCAGGAACGAGTAGCTGAAGTCGACTAGCAGGTTCACGATGGCGAAGATGGCCGCCAGCATGAGCACAGCCGCCTGCACCACCAGCAGCTCCCGCGTGCGGATGGAGGTGATGATGAGCATGCCCACCCCCGGCCACGCGAACACGGTCTCGACCACGATGGCGCCACCAAGGAGCGAACCGAACTGCACGCCGATCACGGTGACGACCGGCAGCAGCGCGTTGCGGAGAGCGTGCCGGTAGACCACCAGCCGCGGCGTCTGCCCCTTAGCCTTGGCGGTGCGCACGTAATCCTTGGAGAGCACCTCAAGCATGCTGGAGCGCGTCAGGCGCGTGATGAGCGCCATGATGCTGGTGGCAAGCGTTATGGAGGGTAGGAGCAGGTAGCGCAGGGAATCCCACAGGGGGCCGAAGCCCTGGCCCCGGAACGGCGCGAGCAGGGCCTCGAAGAACGACCATTCCGCCCGCCCGAAGACCGGTATCCAGCCCACGTAAAGCGCTACGTAACTGAGGAGGATCAACCCGATCCAGAAGTTGGGCGCCGAGACCCCGACCAGCGCCACGAACATGCTGCCGAAGTCGACCCAGGTGTTGCGCCTAACGGCGCTTATCACCCCCAGCGGCACCCCGATCAGGACGGCGATGAGCAGACTGGCTACGGCCAGCTCTACGGTGGCGCCCATCTTCTCGGTGATGAGCTTGGTGACGGGCTGGCGTTGGCGGAGCGAGGTACCGAAGTCGCCTTGCACGGCGCGGCCCAGCCAGCGGACGTACTGCACGTAAGCGGGTTGGTCGAGGCCGTAGAGCTTGGTGAGGCGCTCCACTTCGGCGGGTTCGGCGTCGTCGCCGAGCATGATGCGGATGGGGTCGCCGGGCGAGAAGTGCACCATGGCGAAGACAACCACCGACACCCCGAGAAGGATGAATATCAGCGATATCAGTCTTTGGAACGTGTACTGAAGCAAGATAAAACCCCGTGCGTGCGCAGCTGCGGCCTCGCCTTACGGCCTGGGCGGGTTAGACCGGCGCTGCGGCCTAGTAAGACCGGTCGCTGGGGCTAATCGCTCCCCAAGCGACCGGTCGTCTAGCGTTGTGTGAGCCTGTTACCCGCGTGGCCCCCTTAGGGAAGCTGTGCGGGCAGCAGGCGCGCGCTCATCAGCGGTTCTTGGTGATGAGGTGCGCGTTCTGGAAGGTCGCGGCGCCGTAAGGGTGCACGCTCCAGCCACCGATGTACGGGTGCATGAAGGCGATCTCTTCGGTGTAGTAGGCGTAGGCGTAGGGCGCCTCTTCGAGGACGATGGCCTGCGCTTCCTGGTAGATGTCGATGGACTCCTGGCTGGTGGGGTCGACCAGCGGGCCACGCTCGAGCAGTTCGTCGACGCGCGGGTTGGAGTAGAAGGTGTAGTTGGCGCTACCAGTGGTGGTGAACTGGCGGATCATGGCGCGGTCGGGGTCGAGCTGACCGCTCCAGCCGAGGATGAAGAGGTCGAAGTCGTCCGTGGTCTGCACGCGCTCGAGGAACGCGCCGAACTCTTCGATGGTGATGTCGAGGTTCACGCCGAGCTGGCCGAGCTCGAAGCCGAGGATCTCGGCGAGCTGCATGCGGACGGCGTTCTCGTTGGTGTGCAGGCGGAGGCTGGAGCCTTCACCGATGCCGGCTTCGGCCAGCAGGGCGGCGGCCTTCTCGGGGTTGTACTCGTAGCGCTCCACGTCAGGGTTGAACCAGGCGGAGGCGGGCGAGATCATGCTGATACCAGGCGCGCCGATACCGTTGAGCACGCGCGCCACGAGGGCTTCGCGCGGGATGAGGTAGCTGATGGCCTGGCGCACGCGCACGTCGGAGAGCTCGCCAACGCGGGTGTTCATGCCTACGTAGGTGTAGCCGGTGCCGAAGGTGCGGTCCACGACGAAGCGGTCGTCGGCCTCGATGCGGGGCAGCTCGGACGGAACGGGCTGGGCCTGCATGATGTCGATCTCGCCGGCTTCGAAGGCGAGCAGCCGGGTGGCGTCTTCGGGGATGGGGCGGAAGACGATGAGGTCGATGTTCGGGGTGCCGCCCCAGTAGTCGGCGAAGGAGCGCACGACCAGGCGGTCGTCGCGCACCAGCTCGACGAACTGGTAGGGGCCCGTGCCGATCGGGTTATCGCCGAACTCGGCGCCGGAGCCGGCAGGCACGATGGGCATACGGGCGATGTTGTTGAGGAGGAACGAGTTGAGCACGTTGAGGTTCATGACGACGGTGTAGTCGTCAGGAGTGTCGATGCTCTCGATGGTGGCGTAGAGGGGGCGGTTCTGGGCGCCGTTCTCGGGGTCGAGGACCCACTCGAAGGTGTCCTTAACGTCAGCGCTGGTGAAGGGGCGACCGTCGTGGAAGGTGACGCCTTCGCGCAGCTTGAAGGTGAGGCTGCTGCCGTCTTCGGCGAACGCCCAGTCGGTGGCGAGGCGCGCCTCGAGGCCGAGGTCCTTACCGAACACGACGAGGGGCTCCATGATGACCGCGATGCGCTCGAAGGAGGGCACGTCGGTGGCGATGCGGGGGTCGAGGGTGGTGATCTCGGCGCCGGCCCCGATGTTGAGGCGGTCGTTCTGGGCGAACACGCTGCCCATGAGGACGAGCGCGCCCAGTGCAAGCGCTAAGGCGAGGAGTCTCTTCATTCTAACCATCACTTCTCCTTGGATCCGTTTTCGCACTCGAGCGCTGCGCCGTGGGGAACGGTCGCTAAGGTGACGCTCGGCTGGATGGGTCTCTCGCGACGTATAGGCATGTGCCAACGTGCACGAGGAATGCGGACGCGCCATCTTATCAGCGAGTTTGTGATGTTTCCACACTGTGGCGGCGCACATAGTACCCAAGTGGGCCGAACGGCTTTACACCAATGGTGCTCACATAACCGATGTGGGACGCACATTCTTCACTGGTGCGTCCCACATTCGCCGCGTTGTACATACCGGCCCACGTTGGTGGCGCCTTGAGGGACTTACGGCATGAGGACCAGCGGTATGCGCACGCTAGCGTCATGTTCCGGCAAGCCAGAGGGGTTGTCGCGCATGAGCACCAGCACGGCCTCGGTAGGCTCCGTCACCACGAACTCGAGTTGCCCCTCGAACGGCACGAAGCCGGTAGTCATCCACTCGCCCTGAGCCATAACGAAATGGCTGGCCAGCACGCGGCCGTCGGTCGTCACCAGTTGCACGGGGAACGAGCCTTCGAAGAACCACGGCCCTACCGCGGTGCCGCTGATGGTCATGGGGCTAGCCGGGCTCTCGTCGAGGGCGGGCCGTGTGACGCGCACGAACGCCCGCAGGCTCGACCGTGCGGCCAGGGGCCACTCGACCACGTGCTCCCCTCGCAGCGTGGCGGACTCGACCACGGCGAGGAGCTCCTGCTGCAGGGCCGCCTGCTGCTGACTGGTGAACTCGGTAATGGTGCCCGGCTCGTAGTTCTCGAAGCGGGTGAGCACCAGGCGGCTCTCGAACTCGTAGCAGTTATCGCCGGTCCAAAGCCTGCGAACCTCGCCCTGGCTGTAGCTACCTGCGGCGCCTTCGCTCAGGTCGCCGAAGCGTGACGTGGACGCTGCCGGCAGGCGCAGCACGCCCGGCTGCAAGTCCTGCCAGCCGCCGGGTTGAGCCAGCAGGCAGGAGATCTCTGCCGTGAGCTCGAGCCGGCGGCTGACGCGCAGGCCGGCCGCGCTCAGGTTGGTACCGGCGGAAGCGTCCGCGGGGAGGTACAGGCAGTAGTCGAACGGTTCAGAGCAGGCCGGGATAGTAGAGATGGTTGTGAGCTTCTCGGGCGT
>JBBAFX010000152.1:0-5551 GCA_041655195.1 Trueperaceae bacterium | reverse complement strand
CACGGCGAGATCGTGCTGGTAGACGCTCCGCAGGACGCGCAGCAGGTGGTTTACGACATGGCGGCGCCCGCGCAGGCCAGCCACCGCCTGTCGCTCACCCTCAGCAACCTCAACCCATGGCCCGTGCAGCTCCTGGAGCTGGCTGTTAGGACCCGCGGCCTGCGGCAGCCCGTAGTGGCCGAGGCCGGCTCCGTGGTGCCGCCCAACGGTGCAGTAGACGTGGTGGCCGACCTCTTCGACCTGCCCGGCGACGTGGGCGTGGTGGAGCTCTTCCTCTACAGCAACCGCGGCGGCAAGCGGACTTACAAACTGAGCGCCCCGCTCGAGTGGGAGCCGTGGGACAAGCGCTTCCGTATCCGGGCGCTCTCCTCACGCGTTACCCCGGTAGGCAGCCTGGCTTCGCAGGAACGGCGCCGTAACGAGCGCCGCTCGTACGAGTCCGCTAAGCGTCGTCAGCGCCAACGCGAGCTGGCCGAAGCCACCTGGCGCAAGGCCGAGGAGTTCACGCGGCAGGTGAAGGAGCGCCGCCGCACCCCCACGGAGAACCGCGTGGCGCCACTGGTGGGCGAGCAGCTCGGGACCCCGCCCGGTAACGGCAACGAAGTGCGAGGGCAGCGCCCGGTCGGAGGCGAACCGGGTAACGGCCGTGGCGCTCCGAGGTACGTGGAGCGCACGTACGAGGAGCGTAGCCACGAGTGGCAGCCACACCAGGAGAGCGCGCCGCAGCCAGCCCGGCCGGACGACGATCCTGTGAACGAGCGGAACGGCGAGCACGGTGAGACGCCCGAGCCGCGCCGCCTGGAGTTCCCAGACGAGTTCTAACAGCCGCTAGCCAGTTCCAATGAGTCCGCGCCAGTCTCTCGCTTGGGGCCGCCAGTCGGTCGGCTTGCGCCGCGCCCGCCGAGTATGCTGGGCGGTCGGAGGCTCCATGAAGATCGAACGCGTCGAGCTGCGCATGCTGCGCGCCAACCTGAAGTTCCATTTCGAGACCAGCTTCGGTGTGGAAGCGGACCTGCAGAAACTGCTGCTGGTCGTGCATTCGGAAGGGTTGGAGGGTTACGGGGAGGTCACCGCCAACCGCGTGCCCGGCTACAGCTACGAGACCTCGAAGGTGGCGTGGACGGCGCTGGAGGACTACGTCCTTCCCCGCGTCATAGGCAAGGAGTTCGCCACGCCCGCCCAGCTGGTAGCGGCGCTGGAGCCCATCCGCGGGCACGACATGGCGGTGGCGGCGCTGGAGATGGCCTTCTGGGACCTCCTCGCTAAGGCCGCGCACCTGCCCCTGTGGCAACTGCTCGGCGGGGTCCGTACGGACGTACCCGTGGGTGCCTCTATCGGTATCCAGCCGAGCGTGGAGGCCACCGTCGAGGCGGCGCGCCGTCACGCCGCCGAGGGCTACAAGCGCCTCAAGTTCAAGATCCGGCCCGGCTGGGACGTGACTCCGCTGAGCGCGGTGCGTGAAGCGCTGCCGGAGATGGCGCTCACCGTGGACGCTAACTCCGCTTACCGCATTACCGACGCCCGCGTCTTCCATCAACTCGACGAGCTGGGCCTCGACTACGTGGAGCAACCGCTGGCGCACGACGACCTCGTGGACCATGCGGAGCTGCAGGCCATGCTGAGCACCCCCATCTGCCTGGACGAGTCCGTGCACTCCGCCGCCGACGCCCGCAAGGGGTTAGCCATAGGTGCCGGCCGCGTTATCAACGTGAAGCTGGGCCGCGTGCGTGGCCACCTGGGCGCCAGGCGCGTGCACGACGTGGCCGCCGCCTTCGGCGCGCCCGTGTGGTGCGGCGGCATGCTCGAGCTGGGCGTGGGCCGGGCGCATAACCTGCACATGAGCAGCTTGGAGAACTTCACGCTGCCCGGTGACACGGCTAGCGCCTCGCGCTACTGGGGCGATGAGGACATAGTGGACCAGGTTCTGGACGCCGTGGACGGTGTGCAGCAGGTGCCCGCCGAGGGCCCCGGTCTGGGCGTCACGTTACGGAAGGACCTCATCGAGCGGCAGACGCTCGATCGACTGGTGGTGGGGTAAGGCTAACTCTGAACGCGTCAGGCGCGCAGCTCGCTCACGCCCAGCAGGTCCAACAGCTTCACGTGCAGCTTGCCGTTGGTGGCTACCAGCAGGTCGTCCGTCAGGCGGTAGGGCAGACCCTCTCTCCCGCTGGCCGAACCGCCCGCCTCCCTAAGGATGAGGGTGGCGGCTGCCACGTCCCACGGTTTCAGCTCCAGTTCCCAGAACGCGTCCAGGCGGCCGCAGGCCACGTAGCAGACGTCTAAGGCGGCCGCACCGGCGCGCCGCACGCCCCTCACCACCGGCAGCACCTTGGCGAACAGCGCCAGATTGGTGAGGCGCGTGGGCACGTCGTACGCGAAGCCTGTGGCCACCAGCGCCTCACTCAGGGCAGCGGCGCTGCTCACCGTCAGCGAGACGCCGTTCAGGGTGGCGCCGCGGCCCGTGACGGCGCAGAAGAGCTCGTCGCGGCTGGGGTCCAGCACCACGCCGACCACCACGTGGCCCTCGAACTCCAGCGCTACAGAGACGCAGAAGAACGGGAAGCCGTGGGCGTAGTTGACCGTGCCGTCGATGGGGTCCACGATCCAGCGGTAACGCTGGTCCGTGTTGCCTTGCGCCCCGCCGGCGCTGCCGGAGCTGCCCTCCTCGCCCACGAACACGTGCTCCGGGTGCGCCGTCAGGACGACCTCTCTTATGCGCTCCTCGCACAGGCGGTCGACCCTGGTCACCAGGTCGGAGTCGGTGCTCTTGGTGGTCACCTGCAGGTCGCTGCCGAGCTCCTCGAGCTGTATGCGCCCTGCGGCGCGGGCCGCGGCGATAGCGGTGTACAGGAACTCGTCGAGCTCGGCTTCGGAGGGGCGGGCGGGCGCGGCGCGGTCAGTCATGCCGCCACTCTACGCCTGGCGGCCCACGCTCTCCAGCGGCCGGCGCTCGGCGGCCTTGGGCGGCACTGGGAATGGCGCAGCGTCGGTGCTGTCCGCGGCGGCCGTGGCGACCGTGGTGTCCGTGGCGCCCCCAGTGTCCGCGTTGTCCGAGTTGGCCTCAGCACCTTCGTCGTGCGCCAGCGGCGAGTCGGGCAGCATGGGCCAGTCCGCCGCGTCGGCGTGGAGGATGAGGCGCGCGTGCCGGTCGAAGGTGAAGTAGTTGTAAGCCCAACTGAAGACGGCGGAGAAGCGGTTACGGAAGCCGGGCAGGTAGATGAGGTGCAGGAAGAGCCAACCGAGCCAGCCTATGAAGCCGCGCAGCTTGAGGTTGAAGAAGCGGGGCGACAACTCTGCCACGCCTGCGTTGCGGCCCACTATGGCCATGCTGCCCAGGTCCTTGTACACGAACGGCTGGCCGGGGCGGCCCTGCAGGCGGCGCACCACGGTTGCGGCGGCGTGCTTGCCGCCCTGGATGGCCACCTGCGCCACTTGTGGCAGCAGCTTGCCTGCTTCCACGTCCGGGCCGGGGCCCGCCAGGTCACCCACCGCGAAGACGTTCGGGTAGCCCTGCAGGCTCAGGTCGGGTTCCACCTTCACGCGGAAGCCGCGTAGCAGGTCGGTCTCCAGGCGCTCGCCCAGGTGGCTAGCGCGCACGCCGGCGGCCCACACGATGGTGTTGGTAGGGATGACCTCGCCGGAGCGCAGCACCACCGCGTTGTCGCGCGCTTCGGCGACGGTGCTCTGCAGCCGCACGTCCACGCCCCGCCGCCTTAGCACGCGCTCCGCGTAACGCTGGGAGCGCTGGCTGAAGGTGGGCAGCACAGCCGAGGCGGCCTCCACCAACACCACGCGCGCAAGGCGCAGGTCCAGCTCGGGGTAGTCGGCCTGCAGGACGCGCTCGAACAGCTCGACCAGGGCGCCCGACATCTCTACCCCGGTGGGGCCGGCGCCTACCACCACGAAGGTCAGTGCGCCCTTCTCGACCAGGCTGGGGTCCACCGCCGCGCGTTCGAACTGCTGGAGGATATGGCCGCGTAGCGCTATGGAGCGCTCGAGGCTCTTGATCACGAAGGCGTGGTCCCGCACCCCGGGCGTGCCGAAGTCGTTGTAAACCGCGCCGGGGGCGGCGATCAGGTAGTCGTAGTCGATGAGCTCACCGTCTTCAAGGACGACCTGGTTACTCTCCTTGAGCACGTCGACCACGGTGGCCTGTCGGAAGTTGAAGTTCTTCTGCGACCGGAAGATGCCGCGCACCTGGTAGGCGATGTCGCCGGCGTCCAGGCCGGCGGTGGCCACCTGGTACAGGAGCGGCTGGAACGTGTGGTAGTTGTTCTTATCGATCATCAGGACTTCGGCGGGGGCGTCTCTAAGTGCCTTGGCAGCGTAGAGACCGCCGAAACCGGCGCCGACGATAATGACCTTTGGGCGCTTAGTCATGTGCGCGGACTCCTTCGTACAGCCCCGCGTACCGGCCGGAGCGTTGCGGAGCCGCACGGACTGCGGCCCGTCTACGCGCCGCGCCCCGAGCTAGGGCCGGGCGAGGGGACTAATGTCCCTCGTGAAATATTGTACAAGCTCGGGTACGCGGGCGTGTGACCCGGGTTACGCAGCCGCGTTAGCCGCCAGCCATCTTGAGGGCCACGCGCCGGCCGGTGGGCGTGTCGGCCACGCCGCCCTCGCCCGTCTCGCGCAGTTCGGGCGGCAGCATGCGGCCTACCGAGGCCATGGCGTAGATGACCTCGTCGGGCGGGATGAACGACTCCACACCCGCCAGCGCCAGCTGCGCCGCGGAAACCGCGTGCACGGCGTAGAAAGCGTTGCGCGACACGCACGGCACCTCTACGTAACCGCCCACCGGGTCGCACACCAGGCCGATGGTGTTCATGAGCGCCTGCGCCGCCGCGTGCACGCTGGCGCGAGCGCTGCCGCCCAGCAACTCGGTGATGGCCGCCGCCGCCATGGCAGCGCTGGAGCCGATCTCGGCCTGGCAGCCGCCCGTGGCGCCCGCTATGAACATGCTCTTGCTGATGACCTGCGCTACGCCAGCCGCAAGCACGAGCGGCATGACCAAGTCATCGTCGGGAATGCCGAGGTGGTCGGCCACGCCCAGCAGCGCGCCCGGCACGGTGCCGGCGCTGCCCGCGGTGGGGGCGGCCACAATGCGGCCCATGCGGGCGTTCTCCTCGTTGACCGCCATGGCGTACTCCTGCACGCGCTTCAGCAGTGGCGAGTTGAGGGGATCACTGGCCTCGTGCAGGGTGCGCGCGTTCCAGCCCACCATGCCGGTGCGACTGGGCGCTTTACTGGCGAGCCCGCGCCGGATGGAATCGCGCATCTCGTCAATGCGCGAGCGCATGGTGGTTAGCAGCTTCTCGCGCTCTAACTGGTCGTCGCCGACCTCGTTCTCCAGAACGGTCTCGGAGGCTTTGCCCAGGCTCTTGCTGAGTTCGTCTAAGGTCATCCCTGCACCTCGCTCCCGTCGCCCCAGTTGGCGCTAACGGGCGGATCGCCGGCGTCGGTCACCCGCTCCTCGGCGCCGCGCATGACCTCGGGGAGCAGCCTGAGCCAGTGCACGTACGGCAGCTCCGCCAGGTAGCGCGTGGCGTAA
>JBBAFX010000151.1:0-5594 GCA_041655195.1 Trueperaceae bacterium | reverse complement strand
TGGGTGTCTATGAAGAGCTGGTCCTGCCCGCGGCGCAGCGTGCGCACGCGGTGGCTCTCCCAGACCTTGTCGAGCAGGCTGCGCGGCTCAGCGGCTGCGCCGGTTTCGGTTCCGTTCACTGTTCTACACTCCCGTTCTATCCGATATGCGAAGACCCCCGGCCTTGGTGGGCCGGGGGTCGTGAGTAGCTAGGTTCTGCTCGGCGCTAAGCGCCTGAGCCGTTAGCTCACGCCGCCCGCCTCGGTAGTAGTAGGCCGCTGCTGCGTAAGAGAGCGCTGCGGTTACCTACGGTGAGGGTGGAGGCGCGGTGCTGCATGCCGGAGAGTATATGGCACGGCTGCCCGGTGAGCAAGCGGCGGGGGATACTGAGGGCGTGCTCAGCCCGTGCGGCCGCCGCGGCCGAGGGGCGGGGTGGGGGAGCGGCCGCCACTGCTACCACTGCCGCCAATACCACCACTGCCACCGCTACCGCCGCCCGCGGGGCCGCGGGGTCCGGCGCCGCGCGTGTTGGTGGCGGGCGTAGTGGTGGTGGAGCCGCTGCCGCCAGTCTCGATGAGGCGCTCGTACTCCTTGGCGTCCACGGCGCGCTCGAGGCCGGTCTCGAAGCTGATGATCTTGCGCAGGTGCAGGTCCGCCAGGCAAGCGTCCATGGTCAGCATGCCTATGGCGCCGCCCATCTGGATCTGCGCGGGGATCTGGTGCGTCTTGCCCTCGCGGATCAGGTTGCGGATGCCGGCGGTAGCTATGAGGAACTCGAACGCCAGCGCGCGCCCGTCGCCGTTAGCGCGCGGCAGCAGCTGCTGGGTGAGGATGGCCTGCAGGTTGTTGGCGAGCTGCACCCGCACCTGCGACTGTTGCGCCTCGGGGAAGACGTCGATGATGCGGTCGATGGCTTCGGACGCCGTGTTGGTGTGGAGCGTGCCCAGGACCAAGTGACCGGTCTCAGCCGCGGTGACGGCCGCGCCGATGGTCTCGTAGTCACGCAGCTCGCCCACCAGGATCACGTCAGGGGCCTGACGCAGCACGCTACGCAGCGCGGCTTGGAAGTCGGCGGTGTCCTCGCCCACCTCGCGCTGGTTGACTATGGAGCTCTTGTGGCGGTGGAAGAACTCGATGGGGTCCTCCACGGTGACGATGTGCTTGGGGTACTCCTCGTTGATGAGGTCGAGCATGGTGGCGAGCGTGGTGGACTTGCCCGAGCCGGTGGGGCCGGTGACGAGCACAAGGCCGCGCGGCAGGCGCGCGATCTCGGCCACCTCCTGCGGTAAGCCCAGCTCCGAGAAGCCCACCACGTCGTCGGCGATGGTGCGCATGACGCCGCCCACGCTGCCGCGCTGCATGAAGACGTTCACGCGGTAGCGGCCGTGCCCGGAGAGGGAGAAGGAGAAGTCGAGGTCCTTGCGCTCCTCGAAGGTGCGCTGCTTCTTCTCGTCCATGAGGGCGTACATGAGGCGCCTGGTCATAGTGGGGTTCAAGGTCTCGTACTCGGTCGGGCGCCACTCGCCATCCATACGGAGCATGGGGGGCAGGCCCACCGTGATGAGGAGGTCCGAAGCCCGTCGCTCTATGGCGAGCTTGAGCAGGTCGACTATGTCTGCCTGGATCTGGGTGGAGCGGATCTGGTCTGCCATCTCTCTCCTTGGTTACTTACGAGGTCGCTAAGGACCCGTGCCGACGCCGGCGGCTCCCGCTATTCGGCGGTGCGCGCAAGCACTTCCTCCAGCGTTGTTATCCCCTGGAAAGCCTTATGGATGCCGTCGTCGCGAAGCGACTTCATGCCGCGCTTGATGGCGAGTTGCCTGAGGTCGAAGGCCGAGGCTTCCTGCACGATGGCCTTCTCGAGTTCGTCGTCCACCACGAGCAGTTCGTGGATGGCGTAACGGCCGTTGTAGCCGCTGCCGCCGCACTTCTCGCAGCCGACGCCGCGGAACAGGGTCTTGCCTTGCATCTCGGAGTCGGGGATGCCGAGGCGCCTGAGCACGTCGGGCTCCGGGGTGGACTCCACCTTGCAGTCCTTGCACACGCGGCGCACGAGGCGCTGCGCCAGCACGCCGATGAGCGAGGCGGACACGTTGAACGGCTCGATGCCCATCTCCTGCAGGCGCGTGATGGCGCCGGCGGAGTCGTTGGTGTGCAGGGTGGCGATGAGGAGGTGACCGGTCAGGGCGGCTTCCATTGAGATCTTGGCGGTCTCGTGGTCGCGGATCTCACCGACCATGATGATGTCGGGGTCTTGGCGCAGGAAGGAGCGCAGCGCGCGGGCGAAATCGAGCCCGGCCTTCGCGTTCACCTGCGTCTGGTTGATGCCCGGGATCTCGTACTCCACCGGGTCCTCGATGGTGGTGACGTTGACTTCGGGTACCGCCAGGCGCTTGAGGATGGAGAAGGTGGTGAACGACTTACCGGAACCGGTGGGGCCGGTGATGAGGAACATGCCGTACGGCTTCTGGATGACGTCCGTGAAGCGCTGGTAGTTGTAATCGGCGAAGCCGAGCTGCTCGATCTCGGGGATGTCGGTGGCTTTGCGGAGGATACGCATGACCGACTTCTCGCCGTACACGGTTGGCAGGGTGGAGAGTCGCAGGTCGACCTCTAGGTTGCGGTCCTTGAAGCGCACGCGGCCGTCCTGCGGGAGGCGCCTCTCGGCGATGTTCAGCCCGCCCATGATCTTGATGCGCGACGCCAGCGCGGGCGCGGTGACCTTAGGCATGGTCATGTACTCGCGCAGCGTGCCGTCCTTACGCACGCGCACCTGCACGTTGGTGGGGCGCGGTTCGATGTGGATGTCCGAGATGTCGTTCAGCACCGCTTCGCGGATGATGTTGTTGACCACCTTCACCAGCGCGTTGTCGTCGATGGCGCTGGTGTCTTCCTCTTCCTGGTGCGTGCCGCCGCCGACCTCTTCAACCACGGCGCGCGCCAGCTCGTCCATGTCGGCGCCCTCGCGGTAGAAGCGGTTCAGGAGCCTGGTGAGGGTCTCCTCGGTGGCGACCGCCGGGCGGATCTCGCGGCCGGTGATGAGCTGGATGTCGTCCAGGGCGAAGACGTGCCGCGGATCCTTCATGGCCACCACGAGCACGTTCTCCTCGAGGCGTACGGGCATGGCGGAGTAGCGGCGCGCGGTGGCCTCAGGCACGAGGCTCACGGCGTACGGGTCGACGCGGACGCTCTCCTCTATGAACTCGAAGCCGAGCTGCATGGCGAGGCTGCGCGCCAGCATGTCGGGGCTGATCTTGCCCGACTGCACCAGCGTGTCTTCCAGCCGGCCGCCGCCGGAGCGCTGCTTGTTGAGCGCCTCGTCGACGTCGCCTTGCGTGACGTAACCGAGGTCGACCAGGATCTCGCCCAGCGGCTTGATGCGGCCCAGCTTGGCTTGCTCCTCGAGCGCGCGCCTGAGTTGCTCGCGCTTGAGGCGCTTGTTCTGCAGCAACGTTTCGCCCAGGCGACCCTGGTCGTGGGCGTACATGGCTTCGATGCGCTGCTCGACCTCGGCCAGTGGGCTGACCACGAAGCTGACGTTGTTCTGGACTATGGACTCGATGTCGGCGATGCGCCTAGGGTCGGCTACCGCCACCACCAGCGCGCCGTCGTCCTCTCGGAACGGTACGGCGGAGAACTGCACGGCGTCGAGCCTAAGCAGGTAGGCGGCGAGCTTCTCGCTGGGCGCCTCCGTGGTTAGGTCGGCCACGAACGGCACCTGGTACTGCTCCGCTAGCAGGCGGGTGAGTTGCTCCTCGTTGAGGTGCCCGCGCTGCACCAGCACGCGGCCCAGCATGAGGCCACTGGTCTGGTGTTCCTCCACGGCCTCCGCCAGTTCGGTGGCGGTGATGAGCCCCGACGCGACCGCCAGGTTGCCGAGGCGCTGACTGGCGTCGACCTCCAGGTCCTGCGGCGGTTCGAGCCCGAGCTCGGGGTAGTAGGTGGCCAGGCCCCAGAGCATCTCTTTCTTGAGGGCCAGGTAAGGCTCCACGAGGCAGCCCGAGGCGTCCTCGACCTCTTCGATGGCCAGGGCGTCGAGCGGGTCCACGAAGGCCACGCGCAGGCGGTCCTCGTCGAGTGCGAACGGAATAGCGCGCAGTTCGCTGGCGAGCTCCGCCGGGAGCTTGACGAGCGCGTCGGCCATGACGTCCACGCGGGGGAGGTTCACGAGCGGCACGCCTATCGATTCCTCGATGGCGCGCGCAATGCGCTGCTCGGAGATTATGCCTAGGTCGATAAGGATATCGGCCAGGCGGCCCCCGACCTCGCTATGCCTGGCGATGGCCTGCTGCAGGCCATCGTCAGTGACGTAGCCGCGCTCCAGTAAGACGGCGCCGAGGCGCTTATCGCCGATAGATAGGACAGCCACGCTCACCTTTCTTTCAACACCATTCTCTCCAAGCGCCGAGCGAGGCGCGTGTGCGGTAGTTTGCCCGGCGATAGCGGGTCTACCAAGATACTTTTCAGGCCGGCCTGGCGAGCCCCCAGCACGTCCGTGAACAGTTGATCGCCGACCATGGCGGTCCTGCCAGGTTCGACGTTGCCGAGGAGCCGCAGGCCCCGCCGGAACGCCACGCCGAACGGTTTACCTGCTAGGGATAGGGCCGGCACACCGACCTCCGCCGCGATCTGCGCCACCCGGGCCTGGGAGCCGTTAGAGAGTATGGCCACGGGTATCCCCGCCGCCTTCAGCGAAGAGAACCAGGTCAGTATGTTCGGTTCAAGTTCGTCGGCGCGGGACGATAGCAGGGTGTCGTCGACGTCCACGAGGAGCGCGCGTATGCCTGCTTTCTCGAGCAGGGCGGGCGTGACCTCGTGCACCGACGCCACGCGGAGGTGGGGGTGCAGCACGCGCGAAGTCTAGCACGGTGCTGGTTGCGGCCTGGTATGAAACTTGCTTCTTGTGGTAGGCGCCGTGAACTAGCTTACAGACGCGAGAAGACGGCATGGAGCGTCTCGAAGCGTGAGACGGTTACGGCTCTGCTGCCACGTGCTCCAGCGCCTGGTGGAGCAGAGGCGTGAAGGCTTCCGGGTCATCGATCCAGGGGTAATGCCCGGTGTCCAGGAGGCTCACGAGCGCGTCCGGCAGGCGACTGAGGACCGCCTCCGCCTGGCTGGGGTAGGCCGTGCCGTCCCTCTGCCCGACCAGCACCACCACCGGCTGCGTCAGTTCACTCAGCTTAGGGAGCAGGTCGAGGAGCCAAACGCCGACGGGCTCGTCCTCCTCGGCAGGGCCGAGCAGCGTGGCGGCGTCGGAGTGCTCCAGCCGCAGCCGTGAGGAGGGGGAGGGGAACTCGAGGTGATCGAAGAGCGCCTTGGGGTTCACCAGGCTGAACGCTTCGTCCACCAGCTGCTGAGGTTCGCCTGCGTAGCCTTCGTCCGCGCCCTCGTCGTCCGGGGCGTCGCCCTCGCCGCTAGCCAAGCGCACAGCGGCGCGGTTCAGGTCGCGCGCGAGGAGCGGCATTGAGAGCCAGGGGTTCACCAGCACGAGCCCGCTCACCAGCTCGGGGGACTCGAGCGCCGTCTGGACGGCCACCAGTGCACCGAAGCCGTGCGCGAGCAGCGTGGCGCCCGCTACCTCTAGTGCGCCTAGCACGGCGGTTACGTCGGACGCC
>JBBAFX010000150.1:0-5606 GCA_041655195.1 Trueperaceae bacterium | reverse complement strand
CTGCACGGACGGACCGGCGCGGCCCGAGACGAGCGCCAGGTAGCCCGAGGCGCCGGCCACGATGACCAGGGCCAGTAGCAGTAGCGGTAGGCGCCAGTTGCGCTTGCGCGGCTTGGGTACGGCGCTGATGTTCAGGTCGAGCGGCGGCACGCGCACGGGCTCCTCGGGGTTGCCGGCGCGGTAGGTGGCGCCGGGCGGTAAGTCCTTCACGAAGCCGGCGCCGCTGTCGCGCAAGGCGGGATCCACGGTGAGCGTGGGGCCCGGGTCGCTGTGCAGGGTGATGGGGTCGGGCTCGTCCGGGAACGCGGGGGTGGTCAGCGGCGCAGCGTCAGCACCGGTCTGCAGGGGCGGCGTCTCGTCGAAGAGCTCGATCGGGGTGGGCGTCTCGCCCCAGCCGGGGACCTGGCTGGCGGCCGTGGGCCCGCTCCATGCGGGCGTCGAGGGCTCCTCGCCTAAGTGCGGGGCGGCCGTCTCGGGCGCCTGGCGGGGCTTGAGATCGAGTTCGTCCAGGTCAAGGTCACCCAGGCCGATGTCGTCGAGCGCGGTGCTGGTGGTACTCGACTTAGGCTCAGTTTCGGTGGGTATGACGAGGTTGCCGAAGCCCGCGGGCGGCACGGTCACGGCCCCGCCCGCCAACCGCCTGACCACGCTGTACAGCTGGCCGGCGTCGCCGGCGCGGGACGCGCTGCCGAGGGCGCCCTTGAGGGCGGCGGCTACCTCCTGGCTCATGCCGCCGGCCCCGAAGCTAACGAGGGCCTTGGTGGTGGCGACCAGGTCACGCGTCAGCGCGGCGCGGATGCTCTCTTTGGTGGGTTGAGTCAGGGCGTCATGGTTCCACGGCGCTCCGTAGCCTTCCACGTACACGCGGCCGTGAGCCAGCACCAGGCGGTCGGCGCTTATGTCGCCGTGAACGAGGCCCACGCGGGCCGCGTCGCGCAGCGCCTTGAGCGTCTGCAGGACCAGGTCGTCGTCCATGGTTACGCCGGTGTCGACTAACTTGGTGGCGCTGGGCGGGCAGGCTGTCACTAGTACGCCTTTGGCGCCGTCGTAGCCGGCCGCCAGCACGGCGGGTATGCCTTCGCTATCGAGTTGGCCGACCTTCAGGCGCGGCGCCCCCGGGAAGTCGTAAACGTACACGGGTAGGCCAGTAACGGCGTCCACGCCGCGACTAGTGGTGATCTGGCCGGAGCGTGAGACCTGCTCTACACGTTGGTAACGAGCGGGCTGACTCACCTCGCCACCGGCCCGGAACCGTAGCTGCTTAGCACGACCGGAAGTATAGCTAGCCGCCGGGGGCCCTCACAAGACGAGCGGCTCCCGCTTGGTCACTTCCGGGGAGTATTGGCCGCCGCCCGGCTGGTACGCTTCCTGTCAGCATGGAAGTTACCCGCGAACGCCTCATCAACGCGCTGCGCACCGTCAACGACCCCGAACTGCACCAGGACCTGGTCACGCTCGGCATGGTCGACGAGGTGAACATCGACGGTTCCGCCGTTAAGCTCAAGGTCAACCTCACCACGCCCGCCTGCCCGCTGAAGGGCAAGATCGAGAAGGACATCCGCGAGGCCGTGGCCAAGGAAGTGGGCGCGGTCAGCCTGGACATCGAGTTCGGCGCCACCGTGCGCGGCCCGCAGAAGCAGCCGCTGCCCGGCGTTCGCACGGTCATAGCCGTGGGTTCCGGCAAGGGTGGGGTGGGCAAGTCCACCGTGGCGGCCAACATAGCCGCGTCCCTCGCCATCGAGGGCGCCAAGGTCGGCATGCTGGACGCCGACATCTACGGTCCCTCCCAGAGCAAGATGTTCGGGGTCGAGGGCAAGCGCCTGATGGCCGACGACGACAAGAAGATCCTGCCGCTGCGTAACCACGGCGTGAAGGTAATAAGCATTGCCAACCTGGTGGAGGACGGTCAGGCGCTCACGTGGCGCGGGCCCATCCTGCACGGCACGCTCACGCAGCTCCTCAACCAGACCACCTGGGGCGAGCTCGATTACCTGATAGTGGACCTGCCGCCGGGTACAGGCGACGTGCAGCTGTCGCTGGTGCAGCTGGTGGGCGTAACGGGCATGGTGCTCGTGACCACCCCGCAGGACATGGCGCTGGTAGACGTGCGGCGCGCTTACACCATGGCGCGCAAGACGCACGTGCCGGTGCTGGGCGTGGTGGAGAACATGAGTTACTACCAGCTGCCGGACGGCAGCAAGGACTACATCTTCGGCGAGGGCGGCGCGCAGCGCTGGGCCGAGGAGGAGAAGCTGCCGCTATTGGGGCAGATTCCCATTACGCGGGCCCTGCGCGAGAGTGGGGACGGCGGCACGCCGCTGGTGGTCCTTGACCCCGAGAACCCGAGCGCTAAGGAACTCAGGCGCACGGCCAGGGTGACCGCGGGCCAGATCAGCATCCAGTCCATGGCCAGTCTGCCCATGGCTTGAGCCAGAAGCGTTAGGGGCGTAGCAGGGGCCGCGCGGTCACCCGCGGCCGTTGCCGCGCAGGCGACCTCGACGCGAGGAGACGGCGGCGCCTGCCAGCAGTAGCGGCAGCGCCATGACGAAGGTGGGGCCCACCGGTACGCCGAACACGGTCAGGTCGATGAGCACGGCCCAGAGCAGCGCCAAGTACTCGAAGGGCGCCAGCAGGGACACCTCGGCATAGCGGAACGCCAGCGTCATGGCTATGTGGGCCAGACCGCCTACCAGCCCGGCCACCACCAGCACCCCGAACTGGTACGGGGTGGGCGTGACCCAGGCGCTGAGCGCCATAGGCAGCGCGGCCACCGACGCCACGAGAGCGAAGTAGAAGGCGATGGTGCCCGGCGATTCGGTGGTTCCCAGGCGCCGCACCTGTATGTACGCCACGGCCGAGAAGACGCTGGTGAGGAGACCGAAGCCGTAACCGGCCAGGCGGGTGGCGTCTACCCCCGTGCCGAGCATCTGCGGGAGGGTCAAGACCAGGAGACCCGCCACGCCTAGCGCCAGTCCGCTGATCTTGGGCCGCGTTAGGGCCTCGCCGAGGAGCACCCCGCCCAGCAGGGTGGTGATCAGCGGCGTGGTGTACCCCACCAGCGTGGCGTCGGCAATGGGCAGGCGCGCTATGGCCGCGAACGAGGTGAACATGCCCGTGGCGCCAACGACCGAGCGGATGATGTGCCCCACGGGCCGTTTGGTGGCCAGGCCGTGCGGGAACTCCTTGCGCACTATGAGGAAGGCTATGAGCGGCACTATGGCGAAGGCGGAGCGGAAAAGCACTATCTGACCGAGGGGAATGGCGTCGCTGACGAGCTTTACGCACAGCGACATGACCGCGAACAGTAGGCCCGACAAGATCCGTAGCGCTATGCCCAGGCCAGGCCGGCTGGAGCCGGAACTGGTCACGCGGCTGTTCTTGGCCGGAAGCGCGCGGGCGGTTGGTGGGTGCGCTGCGCGCTGCATCCGCAGAAGCCTATATCACGGCCGTCACATCGGGTGTCGGTGCCGGTGGTATCCTCTATACAGCGGGAGGAGTAAGCAAAGGTGTCTCCTCACCAGAGAGTCCGGGTCGACCGAAGGCGCAGGATTGAATGCGCCCTAGGCGGCTGAGATCCCGGACGGAGGGGCCCCGCCGAAAGTCGCCCGCCAGCCGAGGCTCCGAGCCCCGGCTTCTGAGGAAGAAAGCCGCGCCCGCCTGCCGGGCCGGTCAGTAGAGCCTCCGGCGCCGCCCCGACAGTGCGGTCAAAGAGAGCCCGCCCAGCACGAACGGTCAGGCGGGAACTGCGGTGGTACCGCGGGGTTGTATGCCTCGTCCGCACTCCTTATAGGCGCGGGCGAGTTTTCGTTTCGTCCGCCTGGTTCTAGGTTACGGAGTGGCGCCAGTCAGGGCCGCACGGCAGCAGGAGGAACGGATGAGCGAGGCAGCTAGAGAAGCAACAGCTACAGAAGCGATTGATGCTGGAACAGGCACGGGGGCCGAACTGGCCAGCCGCTACGACCCCATGGCGGTGGAGGCGGAGTGGTCACGCCGCTGGGCGGAGGAGCCGTTCAGGGCCGACCCGCACTCGGCCAAGGAGCCCTTCACCATCGTCATCCCGCCACCCAACGTGACGGACAACCTGCACCTGGGGCACGCCTTCGACAACACGCTCATCGATACCCTCATCCGCTTCAAGCGCATGCAGGGTTACGAGGCGCTGTTCCAGCCCGGCACCGACCACGCCGGCATCAGCACGCAGGTGGTGGTGGAGCGCGAGCTGCGCCAGCAGGGTAAGGACCGCCACGAGCTGGGGCGCGAGAAGTTCTTAGGGCACGTGTGGGAGTGGAAAGAGAAGTACGGCGACATCATCCTGGGCCAGCTGCACCGGCTGGGTGTGAGCGCCGACTGGAGCCGCACGCGCTTCACCATGGACGAGGGACTCTCGAGGGCCGTGCGTAAGCAGTTCGTGGAGCTGTACCACAAGGGCCTCGCCTACCGCGGCGAGCGCATAGTGAACTGGGACCCGGTCAGCCAGACCGTTCTGTCCGACCTCGAGGTGGACCGCGAGGAGCGGCCCGGTCACCTGTACCACCTGGCCTACGAGCTGGAGGGAGGCGGCGACATCGTCATTGCCACACAGCGCCCGGAGACCATCTTCGCGGACGTGGCCATAGCGCTTAACCCCGCGGACCCGCGGGTGCAGCAGCTGGCCGGCAAGAAGGCGCGCATTCCGCTCACCCAGACCTGGGTGCCCATCATCGTGGACGAAGCGGTGGAGATGGGCTTCGGCACCGATGCTCTCAAGGTCACGCCGGCGCACGACCCTACAGACTTCGAGATCGGCGAGCGGCACGGCTTGCCGCGCCCCAGCGTCATAGACCTGAACGCGCGCATGACCGGCGACCTGGTCCCGCAGGAGCTGCAGGGGCTCGACCGCTTCGAGGCCCGCAAGCGCGTGGTGCTGGAGGCCGCCGGCGCCCTGAAGAAGGTGGAGGACCACACCGTGCCTCTGGGCCTGAGCCAGCGCACCAAGGAGCCAGTGGAGCCGATCCTCTCCCTGCAGTGGTTCTACGACACGGACGATGTGGCTAAGCGCGCGCTACGGGCGCTGGACGAGGGCGAGATCGAGGTGCACCCGGACCGTTACATGAAGGTGAACCGCGACTGGCTGGCCAACCTGCGCCACTGGTGCATCTCGCGCCAGTTGTGGTGGGGTCACCGCATTCCAGCCTGGTACGACGCCGAGGGCAACGTGTACGTGCCCTCGCCAGAGAACCCCGACCTGGACCCGCCGAACGATCCTCAGTACGCGGGCATAGAGATGTGGCAGGACGAGGACGTGTTCGATACCTGGTTCAGCTCGAACCTGTGGCCGTTCAGCACGCTGGGTTGGCCGGACACCGAGGACCCGTTCTACAAGAAGTTCTACCCGACCGACGTGCTGGTGACAGGCTACGACATCATCTTCTTCTGGGTGGCGCGCATGCAGCTGGCGGCGTACCAGTTCACCGATCAGCGCCCCTTCAAGCACGTGCTGCTGCACGGCCTGGTGCTCGACGCGCAGGGTCAGAAGATGAGCAAGTCGCGCGGCAACGGCGTGGACCCGCTGGAGATGATCGACAAGTACGGCGCCGACGCGCTGAGGTTCGTGATGGGTTACGTGG
>JBBAFX010000149.1:0-5661 GCA_041655195.1 Trueperaceae bacterium | reverse complement strand
CCCCAGTAATCCTCGAACGCCACGAGGTCTAGCGACTCGTCGCGCACCCACGAGACGAGCTTGAAGGGGCCGGTGCCCGAAGGGTTAACCACAAAGTCATCGTTGTCGCCCCGGTCGGCGGGCACGATCGGCATGCGCGCGATGTTGTTGAGGAGGAAGGCGTTCGGCCGCCGCAGCTGGAACACCACGGTCAGCGGGTCGGTGGCGGTCATGCTCTCGATATCGGTGTACAGGGCGCGATTCGTTGAGCCGTTGTTCTCGTTCAGCACCCACTCGAATGTGTAGATGACGTCCTCGGCTGTGAAGGCCCGGCCGTGATGGAAGGTCACGCCTTCACGCAGCTCGAAGGTCAGCTGGGTAGCGTCGTCGTTGAAGCGCCAGGCGGTAGCGAGGCGCGGCTCGAGGCCTAGGCCGCGGTCGAACACCACCAGGGGTTCCATGATGGTGGAGATGCGCTCGAACGAGCGCACGTCGGTGGCTACGCGGGGGTCGAGGTTATCGGCTTCACCGGTGGAAGCGATGACCAGGCTCTGCTGGGCGAAGGCGGCGCCCAGGGTAAGCATGAGGACGGCGCCTAGCGTTACAGCACGGCGTAAGAGGGGCGGAACCATGTTGATCCTCCGATCGGGGGGAGTGCGAACGAGAGAAGATTGCTTGGGGGATCTTCCAGTGCGCAGCGGAGAGGGTATGAGCGGAGCCGGGGGGAGGCGCCGCTCGCGAAGAAGCGTATCATCGGCCGCTTCCGATATTGTGGCGAGCAAACGGTGTATTAAGAAAACAGAACGTGAAGGAGAGCACTATGTCTGCTAGAGCGCTGACCGAACTCCAGACACCCTGCCTCGTGCTCGACGAGGCACGCATGGAGCGGAACATAGAGCGACTGCGTGTTCACGCACGCAACCTCGGCGTGACCCTCCGTCCGCACCTGAAGACGTCTAAGTCCGTGGAGGTAGCGCGGCGCACGCTCGACGGCGGCAACGGACCGGCCACCGTTTCGACCCTGAAGGAAGCGGAGGTCTTCTTCGAGGCGGGGGTGACCGACATCCTGTACGCGGTGGGCATCGCGCCCGATAAGCTGCCGCGGGTCTCCGCCCTCCGCGCGGCCGGCTGCGACCTGACGGTAATCCTCGATTCGGTCGAGCAGGCCGAAGCCGTGGCGCGCCATTCGCGAGAGACCGGCGACCGCATACCGGCGCTCATCGAGATCGATTCCGACGGCCACCGTTCCGGCTTGGCGCCGGACTCGGAGCAGATCGTGGCCGTGGGTAGGAGCCTGATAGCAGGCGGCGCCGACCTACGCGGCGTGGTCACCCATGCCGGCGAGAGCTACAACGCGGTTGGCGAGGAGGCGCTCGCCGCGTTCGCGGAACAGGAGCGAGCGGTGGCGGTGCAGGCAGCCGACGTGCTGCGGGCGGCGGGGTTACCCAGCCCGGTGGTCAGCGTGGGTTCCACCCCAACGGCGCACTTCGCACGCGATCTCACCGGCGTTACCGAACTGCGTGCCGGCGTTTACGTGTTCTTCGATCTGGTCATGGCTGGTATCGGCGTTTGCGCGGTGGACGACATAGCTGCCACCGTGCTGGCCACGGTGATAGGCCACCAGCGGGAGCGCGGCTGGATCATCACCGACGCGGGATGGATGGCCATGTCGCGTGACCGCGGCACGGCCGCGCAGGCTGTGGACCAGGGCTACGGACTGGTATGCGACGTGGACGGGGTAGTGCTCCCTGACCTAATGGTCAGCGGCGCGAACCAAGAGCACTCGATCCTGAGCCTACGACCAGGCAGCGCCGAGCGGTTACCCGACCTGCCGATTGGCACGAAGCTGCGCGTTCTCCCGAACCACGCCTGCGCCACGGGCGCGCAGCATGACGGTTACTGGGTGGTGGCGCGAGAAGCGGGGGAGCCACTCAGATGGTGGCCGCGCTTCAACCACTGGTAGCTTGAGCGCATGATCCACATCACGGAAGCCGAGTCCGCCGCTCTCGTTACCCACGAACTGGCGTACCGCGCCATGAAAGCGGCGCTCATCGCCGCCTGCGAGCCAGGGGCGGCTACCTTCCCGGTCGTCCACGGGCACGGCAGCGATCCGCAGAACCGCTTCACCGTCAAGTCCGCAGCCGACGCGGAACTGGCCGGCCTTAAGGTGGGTTCGTACTTTCCGAGCAACGACGCTGTGGGCCTGCCCAGGCATAGCTCGATCATCTTCCTCTTCGACCAGGCTAAGGGCAGGATCGGCGCGGTGATCGAGGGCAGCCGGCTGAACGGCTACCGCACGGCCGCGGCCGACGCTGTTGCCACCGACGCGCTGGCGCGGCAGGACGCCAAGGTCCTAGCCGTGTTCGGAACGGGTCACCAGGCCGAGTTCGAGGTGGCGGCGGTGGCCCGCGTGAGGAAGCTCGAGCGCATCCTCGTGGTGGGGCGTTCAGCAGAGCGGGCCGAGGCGTTCGCCGCGCACTTGCGGGAGGAAGGCCTAGAGTGCCAGCTCAGCCAACCCGAGGCGGCATGCCGCGCGGCCGATATCATCGTCGCGGCCACCACCGCCCGCGAACCGCTCTTCCAGGTCGACTGGGTGCGGCCCGGCACGCACGTGTCTAGCATGGGTTCCGACGCGGCCGGCAAGCAGGAGCTGCCGCCCGAGCTGTTCGGCCGCGCAGCACTGTTCTGCGACCTACCGGAGCAGGCGCGGCGCATAGGTGAGTTCCAGCACGCCGCGGCTGACCTCGAACTCACAGCTATCGGCGAGGTGCTGGCGGGCAGAGCGCCGGGCCGGCGCAGCCCGGAAGACGTGACCGTTTTCGACAGCTCCGGCGTGTCTATTCAGGACCTGTACATTGCGCGCGAGATAATTGCGGCCGCCGGGCGGGACACCTAGCCGAAGCTCGAACCGGAAGGTTAAGCGCGCTGTCGCTGGCCTAAAGCGCCGTTCCCGCCACCAGCTGCTCCTCCGTCCACGGCTCCTCCGCCTTACCGCCCTCCTCGTGATCGCCTTGCATGAGCCCGGTTACGCTGCCGTCGCGTGCGACCCTCACCCGCAGGACGGCGGGTTCGCGCGGCAGCGCCGGCATGGTGATGATGTTGCCCATCAGCGCCACTATGAAGCCCGCGCCCGCCGAGGCGCGCAGCTCGCGGACCGTGAGCGTGAAGCCCTCCGCCAGACCGTTGCCCTTGGGGTCGTCGCTGAACGACAGGTGCGTCTTAGCCACGCACACGGGCAGGTGAGCGTGACCCGTGCGCTGCAACATAGTTAGGTCCTCCTGCGCCGCTTCGGTGAGGACCACGTCCGCGGCGCCGTAGACCGAACGCGCCACCGCGCGCAGCTTATTGAGCAGGTCGGCTTCGGTGTCGTACAGGAAGCGCGGCTGGGGAGGGTTCTCCCGGGTGGATTCGAGTAACGCCATGAGCCTGCTGGCCAGCGCCTCGCCGCCCGCGCCGCCGTCAACGAACGACGTTATGCGCACGGCCTCAACGCCGAGCCCGGTGGCGTAAGCCTGCACGGCGGCGAGTTCCTCCTCCGTGTCGTGCGGGAACACGTTTACAGCCACCAGGGCCGGCAATCCGAAGGCGGCCACGTTGGCCACCTGCCTATCCAGGTGCGCTAGCCCGCGCTGCAGGTCGCCGTCGCCGTGAGACTTCAGCGCTTGCACCGTGGCCACCAGCACCACGGCACGAGGCCACACGCCCGCCTGACGCGCCTTGATGTCGAGGAACTTCTCGCCCCCCAGCTCAAAACCGAAGCCGGCTTCCGTGACGACCACATCGGCGTGACGCATGGCCAACTGGGTGGCCACCACGCTCGAGCAGCCGTGTGCGATGTTGCCGAACGGGCCTAAGTGCACGAAGGCGGGGGTGCCCTCGCGGGTCTGCACCAGGTTGGGCTTCAGGGCGTCGCGTAGTAGCGCCAGCATGGCGTCCACGGCCCCTAGGTCCTCGGCGGTCACGGCGCTGCCGTCCGCGCGGGTGCCGACCACTATGCGGGCGAGGCGTTCCTTCAGGTCGTCCGGGCTGGAAGCCAGCGCCAGCACCGCCATGATCTCGCTGGCGGCGGTGATGTCGAAGCGGCTGGCGCGTTCGCGCTTGCTGCCGGCGGCCACCACCACGTCGCGCAGGGCGCGGTCGTTCACGTCAATAGCCCGCGACCAAGTGACGCTCTCCGGGGTCAAGCCCGAGGCGCCGCCCCAGTGCAGGTCGTTGTCTATGAGCGCAGCCAGCAGGTTGTGCGCGGCGCCTATGGCGTGCAGGTCGCCGGTGAAGTGCAGGTTGATGTCGTCGGCGGGTTCCACCTGGGCGCGCCCGCCGCCGGTGCCGCCGCCCTTGATGCCGAACACGGGCCCCATCGACGGCTCCCGCAGGCATAGTGCTACTCCCACGCCTAGACGCATGAGGCCATCTGCCAGGCCCACGCTGACGGTGGTCTTACCTTCACCTGACTTGGTGGGGGTGATGGCGCTGACGAGCACCAGGTCGCCCTGCCGGCCGTGCCCGGGCGCCTGGTCGAACTCGATCTTGGCCTTGTACTTGCCGAGCCGAACGAGGCTCCGTGGCTCCAGACCGATGTCGTCAGCCACGCTGGTTATGTCTCTCAGTGAGTAGGCCATGGTCCTGCCAGCGTAGGCGGCAGGACCACGACACGGCACTTACGAACGTCCCGCGCCGCAGTGTGCGACGGGCTTAAGGTCTGCGACGCGGTTCGCGCGGGATTCGTTACAAGCCGTACTGCTCGCGCGCCAGCTTGCCGAGCCCGGCGGCGTCGAGTTGGCTGAGGGGTGCCAGGAACGTTACGCGCGCAACGCCGGGGTTGCGGCCGATCTCTATGGCGCCCGTGACGGTAGCGCGGTTGCGGATCTCGCCTTCGGTAACGCCCAACAACCGGGCGGCGCGGGCGATGCCGTTGTCGGTGGCAGCGTTCAAGGTCGGTCCGGTGCCTATGACGGAGATGGGCGCGGATTCCTCGAGCGGCCCCACGCCGTAACTGTCGGCCAGACGCTGCGCCTGCGCGCGCTCCTCGGCGCTGAACGGCTTGGCGACGGGTGGTAGGTCGTCGACCAACGGGAAGATGACGGGGCCCTCCAGCACACGGTCCTTGATGACCTCCACCTCAAGGGTGGCTACGCCGGCCACGTCCAGCGTGTGACCCGCTATCTCGCCGTTGCCCTGGTTGAAGTGCATATCGCCCATGTAGATGCCGGCGCCCGGCACCTTTACCGGCACGACCACGATGGCGCCAGCGCGGACGGAGTTGACGTCCATGTGACCGTCGGTGCGGTGCTCCTCGAGCTCATCCGCGGTGAGGGCCGAGTGGTGCGGGGCGCCTACCAGGGCGGCGCCGAAGTCGCCAGCGTTATGCGAGTCGGGCATGCGCTTGCTGGGCGTGCTGCCTAGCTGGCCCAGGAACGGGCGCGCACGCAGCATGACGCCCGGCATGTCGGACGGGGCGTACAGGAGGATCGGGTGCTGAACGGAGCCGTCGGGCAGGGCCACGTACTGCTCGGGGTCGGCAGCCAGGCGGCGGGCCACGGCGTCGGGCACGGTCACGCCGATCTGGCGCTCCTCGTCGAACACCGCGGTGTAGCCGTGCACGAACTGGAACGGGGTGACGGGGTTACCGCAGGTGGCGCACACAACGGCGTCCTGCCCGATGCCCTCGACCCGGGTCTTGGG
>JBBAFX010000148.1:0-5672 GCA_041655195.1 Trueperaceae bacterium | reverse complement strand
GGCCAGTCGCTTCAGATGTCGGTTCCGCGCACACATGTCGGCTGCCCCCTTCACTTTCCGGAACGCCAGCAGGCGTACCCGCGTAGTGTACCGAGTCGGTGACGCTAGCGCCAGAAATGCCTCGCCCATGCCCTACTCTCTGAAAATAAGGTCGTAACATCACGTTTGCATCTTCCGTAACACGGCCGGAAGGGAGCGACATGCCAACGATCATGTTCATAATCGGGGTCGTTATGATCCTGGGTGGCGTGGGGATGGTCTACTACTTCTTCACCCATCCCGGCGCCCGCGTACCGGGGGCCACGGCCTTCGAGTCCGCCGATTTCCCTAACATCGCCGCGTTGATCGAAGGTTTCGCGCTGTTCGCGTTCGGCGCGTTCCTCTTCGCGCTCGGCCTCGGCTGGATGCTTGCCGGCACGGCCTCCTGACGTTACTCAGGCGCCTGCCGTAACACGAGTCACGACGTTGTTCGCGGCTCCCGGGTACGCGCCGGGGGCGGCTAGACTGGGGCATGGCAGAAACGGCCCCAAAGACTCCCGCCGGGGCGGCCGCCGCAACCGGGCGCAAGCCCTGGCTAAGGCTGGTCGCGCTCTTAGTGGCTGGCGTGCTCATCGGCTGGCTGGCTTGGTCGCTGTTCACGCCCGTGCCAGGCTACGAACGGTCGCTACCGGACCTCACGCTTGAGCGTCTGGAGGGCGGCCAGTTGCAACTCGCGTCCCTTACGGGCGATCCCGTGGTCATCAACCTGTGGGCCACCTGGTGCCTGCCGTGCCTGCGCGAACTGCCCATGATGGCTAACATGATGCGGCGCGAACCGGGCGTGCGCTTCGTGTTCGCTGCGCAGGGCGAGCAGCGCGCGGTGGTGGAGTCGTACCTGGCGGAACACCCTGAGATGGCGCTGCAGGGCGTGGTGCTAGACCGCGACCAGGCGCTGAGCCTGGAGTTCCAGACCCACGGCCTGCCCATGACGCTCTTCTTCGACGACCGCGGCAACCACGTCCATAGCCACATCGGCGAGCTGTCCGAAGTGGAGCTCTTCAACTACGTCATAGACCTGAAGGCCGGCAACCTCAACCCGCTGTAAGTTCCGCGCTAGAAGTTCTTGAGCCTGAACGAGCGCCCCGCCAGCAGGGTGGGTACGAACACCCACACGACCAGCGCGGTAACGCTGAGGGCTACGCCCAGACCGGAGCCCAGGAACGTGCGGAAGAGCGCCCCCGTGTAACCCATGAGCGCCGCCGCGTCGAGCTGCATGAGCACCAGGATGCGTGACAGGTCGACCGGGTTGAAGAGGCTGAGGCCTATCACGGCGCGCTCGATGGGGTAGGCCTGCGCCAGCATGATGAAGAAGAGGATGAGGCCGTCGTAGACCACGGTTAGGAGCAGCCACACGCCCAGCGCCAAGCCGAGTGCCCGCGCGCGTTCCTCGTTGGCTATGCCCAGCCAGAACGCCAGAGCCGTGAACACCAGCGAGATGAGGGCGCCCGACACGAGCAGGCTGACCACCATGCTCACGTTCACCGGGGCGCTGAAGGCGTACACCAGGAACGGTACGCCGGTGCCCACCACGAACGCGCCTGCCAACGGCATCGCCACGCCCGCGTACTGGCCTATGAACACGCTGGGGCGCGAGACGGGCTGGGTGAGGATGAGCTGCACGAAGTCGCGCGTGTAGTAGTAGTAGTTCATGCCGAGCATGAGCGCCACCAGCGGCACCACCAGCAGCACCAGGTTCAGCGAGCTGAGGGCCGCTTGCGACGGTTCGTCGCCGAAATACAGGAGGCCGGTCGTGGCCGCTGCGAAGAAGAGGGTGTAGACGATCAGCCAGCGGCTGCGCAGCAGATCGAAGAAGGCGTACTTCATCACTTTGATGGTGGTGTTCACGCGTCACCTCCGGCGTTCTCGAGCATGGTCTCGGTGCTGTCCGCAGCCTCCATGAGCTCGATGATGGCGGGATCCTCGGGACCCACGTAACCCTTGGGCAGCTCGACCTCGCCCTTCATGAGGCGCGCGATGGCGCGCTCCAGGCGCGTTTCGCCCGTCACTTCGCGGATGGCGTTGAGGCTGCCGCGGTAACGGATGGTGCCTTCCAGCAGGAAGAGCACCTCGTCGGTAAGCTCCTCCAGTTCGCTCATGACGTGCGAGGTGAGGATGATGGTGGCGCCGTTAGCGCGCTCCGTGAGGATGCGGTCCTTGAGGCGGCTGCTGGCCACGGGGTCGAGGCCGGCGCTGGGCTCGTCGAGCAGCAGCACTTGGGGCGAGAACAGGAAGGTGAGCACCGCGCTGGCTTTCTGCTTGGTGCCGCCCGACAGGGTGCGGAGCGGCTTATGCAGGTGCTCCCTAAGCTCGAAGTAGTCGATGAGCTCCTCGAGCTTCTCCTTGGGGCGCTGGCCGCGCAGGTCCTGCACCAGGTCGAACAGCTCGGTGACCTTGAGGTTGTCCGGGAAGCGCGGCTCCTGCGGCATGTAGCCCACGTGGCGCCGTGAGGCGGGGTTGCCGGCCGCCGGCTCGCCGGCGATGGTGACCGTGCCCGCGTCCGGCAGCACCAGCCCCAGGATGGACTTCATGAGGGTGGTCTTACCCGAGGCGTTCGGACCCACCACGGCGGTTACTCGGCCCGGGCTGAAGGTGGCGCTGACCTCGCGCAGTACCTCCAGGCGCCCGAAGCGCTTGCTTAGTCGCTCAACGACGACCATCTGATCCTCCCCATGAGTGGGCGATCGTCCTCGATCGCCTTGGGCGTTATGACCGGCAGGAGCCGTTCTGCGTACTCCATGGCCTGCGACAGGGGGCTGCGCAGCAGCACCATGGCTTGCGGGTACCACTGGACCGTCATGGCGAACAGCCGCACCGGGCGGAACGGCACGTCGCCGATGCCGTCGCGGTCAAGGTCGTAACCCTCGTAAGCGTCCCAGTAGTTCTCCAGGAACGAGTTGTACGAACGGTCCGAGTTGGTCACCACGTCGAAGGTGTTGCCGACGAAGTTGTTGTGCGTCACCAGCACGCCCATGGAGTTCGAGAGGATACGCAAGCCGTAGCCGTTGTTGATGAAATCGTTGCGTTCGACGTCCGTGCGGTTGGCGCCGTCTATGTACAGGGCGGCCGAGTTGCCGCTGAAGGTGTTCCCGAGGATCTGCGAGTCGCTCAGGTCCTTGAGCAGCAGGCCGTACGCGGCGGCGCCCCAGTTGTCCTCGAAAATGTTGCTGTACATGTCGATGTTGCGCGAGTACATGACGGCCGTGCCCGCGCCGTTGTTGCGGAAGGTGTTGCGCTCGAAGCGCGTGTCGTTCGTGAACATGTAGTGCAGGCCGTAGCGGAGGTTCTGTTCGCTGACGTTGTCCTCCACCACGCCGTTCCGCACGAACTCCAGGTAGATGCCGTCGCGGTGGCCGGTAACGTAGTTGCCGACGATGTTGGGGTGGTAAGCGCTCCAGGCGTGGATGGCGTTACCCGTGTAAGCCTCCAGCACGCCCTCGCTGCGCACCTCGTTGTCCTTCACGGTGCAGGCGACGGATTTCTCAAGATAGATGCCGAAGAAGGAGTTGAGGACGCGGTTGTTCTCGATAGTGCAGCCGCCGAACTCGCCCACGCGCAGCGCGGCCACGTCCTCTATGTGGCTGAAGCCGGAGTTCTGCAGCACGAAGCCGCGCACGGTGACGTGGTCGGCGAGCACGTGCACCACGCCGCCCTCGCCCGAGGCGTCGAGGATGGGCCAGTCGAGGCCCTCCAGCGTGAGGGGCTTGGTTATGCGGATGGTGGGCTCCACGTAGTGGCCGCCCCGCACCAGCACGGTGTCGCCCTCCTCGGCGGCTGCCACGGCGGCTGTGACGCTGGAGTACTGACAGCCGCTCTGGCACACCTCAAGAGTGGCAGGCGCTGACGCTGTCTCGGCTGCGACCGTGGTGGCCTGGGCCAGCGCCGCTGGCGCCAGCAGCAGGAGCGCCGCTACGATCAGGTTGCGGTAAGGGAAGCGGGCTGACGGCTGGCCCAAGCAGCTCGGTGCTTCAGCGCTCATCAGTGTCCAGCTCCTCCCCGGGTGTCGTGCTCGTTATGCCCGTCGTGCCCGTCGTGCGCGCCGTGCCCGTCGTCTTCGGCCTGCTGTCCGCCCTGCAGGTTCTCGAACAGGTGCTCATGCGCGTGCCCGCCCGAGAAGCCGCTGTCGCGCAGCACGCCCGGCAGGTCCTCGTAACGGCGCTCCAGGCCGTTAGCCGCTACCTTGGCGTCCTCTAGCTCCTGAAGGGTGGAGAACGCTGCCAGGTTGGCGCCCATGGGGCTGCGTATGTTCACGCTCTGCAGGTAGCGGGCCTCCTCGGCCTTTATCCACGTGCCGGGCCGGTTGTAGTCGGATACCCACGCGGAGTGGATGTCGCTGTCGGCCAAGGAGCCCTCCGCCAGGAAGTCGACCATGCACTCGATAGAGTCGAACTTGTACGCCTTACCCTTGGTGGTCACCACTTGCGTCACGAAGCGGGCGTCGGTGATGAGCATCTGGCAGTGCTCGCACATGTCCTGGCCTATGACCACCGTGGCGGGCTTGGGGCTCGAGCAGCCGGCCAGCACCAGGCTGAGGAGCAGCGCGGCGGCAACGGCGGTGGGGGCGGTGGCGCGCACGCGGCCGCGGCGCACGCTCAGAACGTGAACGATGTACGCGATGATGGCCAGCGCGAAGCCGCCCGCCAGAGCGGCGGCGCCCCAACCGGGGATGGCGGTGATGTAGAAGTTCATGAACTGACTGGTGCCCAGCATGGGCGGGGTGTAACCGTCGATCTGGATGGCTGCGCGGGGGTCGACGGAGTGACCGAAGCGCCAGAGCCAGAGGAAGAAGTCGGTGAAGCCGGCGATAGCGAAGGCGCCGTAGAAGATAAGCCAGCCCTGGAAGACGCGCACGCGGCCAGTGATGACGGCGGCGAGCCCGCCAAGCGTGACGAGGCTGATGAGGATAGGTAGCACCCTGAGTTCCCAGAACTCTTCCGGGTTGAGCTCCATGAAGCCCACGTAGTGGTTCAGACCGTTGATGAGGTCTACGCGCCCGCCGAGCTTGAAGCTCCAGATCTCCATCTCCAGGCCCTCGGGGTACTGCGGGGCGTCGAAGAGGTAATGCCAGAGCGGATACATGAACGTTAGCAGCGGCAGCAGCGCGGCCACGAGGATCAGCAGTCGAACCGGCCATGAGATTCTCTTTATGCGTGTGGCCATCGTCGCTTCCTTTCGGCGGGGGAGGGCGGGGTTCTGCGGGGGCGGGGTGGCAGGGGCCCGGCGTGCTTGTGGCCTGCCTGCCACCCCGTGCGAGGTTCTTCTTCGGGGCGCCCTGAGCTAGCAGGCTTTCAGGGCGCCCGGGTGCCGTCTTATGGCCAGGATGGGAGGCTCACCCGACGGTCAGGCGTGAGGGGCTTAGTGCGCGCAGTCGTTACTCGCCTAGGCTCCAGGCCAGTGCGATCTCGGAATCGGCCGGCGAGACGCGGACGTAACCCTGCATCTCCTGGTGCAGCGCGGAGCAGAAGTCCGTGCAGTAGAAGGGGAACACGCCTTCCTGGCTGGGGACCCACTTCACGGTGCTGGTCTGGCCGGGCTTGATGAGGATGTTGGCGGCTTCCATGCCGGTCACGGCGAAGCCGTGCGGAACGTCCCAGTCCTGCTCGAGGTTGGTGATGTGCCAGTAGACGGTGTCGCCA
>JBBAFX010000147.1:0-5749 GCA_041655195.1 Trueperaceae bacterium | reverse complement strand
TTACCTCATGGAGCGCTGGCAGCAGTACTACCTGGGCTTCAGGCGCCAGCTCGTGTCGCTCATAACCCGCCGCAGCGGTTGGGGCTTGGCGGCCTCGCTCCTGAGCACCGGCATGGTGGGCGCCGCCACCTACCTGGTGCTGCGCCGCGCCGCCGCCGGCGCGCTCACGGTGGGCGACTTCGGCCTGTTCATCCAGGGCATCTCGCAGCTGCAGAGCCAGTTCAGCAACCTGCTCTCGGGCTTCACCGGCATCTACCAGCACCTGCTTTACATGCGCAACCTCTTCGAGTTCCTCGAGCTGCCCACCGGTACCTCCGAGGCGGGCGAGGAGTGGAGCGGCCCCATCGAATCGATCGAGTTCAAGGACGTCTACTTCCGCTACCCGCTCACCGAACGCGACGTGCTGCAAGGCATCAACTTCACGGTCAACAAGGGGCAGATGTTGGCGCTGGTGGGGGAGAACGGCGCCGGTAAGTCCACCATCGTGAAGCTCATGACGGCGCTCTACCGCCCCACGCGCGGCGTGATCCTCGTGAACGGTCAGGACGCCAGCCGCTTCAGCCCCGCCAGCCTGCGGGCCGAGATGAGCACCGTGTTCCAGGACTTCGGTCAGTACCAGATGACCGTGAAGGAGAACATCGCGCTGGGCCGCGGCGTTGAGGAGCTAGCAGCGGGTGGTGCCGACACGGCCGCAGAGTCGGCCGAGGTGGACGCCGCTATCCGCGAGGCCGGCCGGCGCGCCGGGGCCGAGGAGTTCGTGGGTCAGCTGCCGCAGGGTTACGACAACATGCTGGGCCGCTGGTTCGAAGGCGGCCGACAGCTGTCTGGCGGCCAGTGGCAACGACTGGCGCTGGCCCGGCTCTACTTCCGCGGCGGTTCGGTGCTCATCTTCGATGAACCTACCTCCGCGCTCGACGCCGACGCCGAGTACGAGGTCATCGAGACCCTCAGGCAGCAGGCGCGGGGCCGCATAGCCGTCATCGTGTCGCACCGCTTCAGCACGGTGCGCATGGCGGAGCGAATCGTGGTGCTTGAAGGCGGCGTGATAACCGAGCAGGGCACGCACGAAGAGCTCCTGGTGGTGGCCGGTACGTACGCGCGCATGTTCAACCGGCAGGCGCGCGGCTACCTGGAGGGGTACGAGGACTAGCCGGAACGGGCCGAATGGCGAGCCGCCGGTAGCATTACGCTGTGAACGGCGGTTCGCTCACAATGCGCCTGCGCCGCGTGTCCGAGCACATCTGGCAGGTGCACCTTTGGCGCCTCACGCACGGTCACCCCGACCACGCCGGCGGCGTTCCGTTCCTGGCGCGTGAGTTGGGCGTGCCTGTGCTGGCCCACCGGCGGGAGCTGCCGTACCTGACGGGTGAGCGCCGCTACCCGCGCGTGGTGGCCTTCATGCAGCCCAACTACCCGGGCCTGGTGACGCCGCTGCCGGAGACGGCGGGCGGCTCGTTGCGCCGCCTCGGCGACCTCACGCCCTGGGAGGCAGCCGGGCACACGCCCGGTCACGTGGTCTACTTCCACGAGCGCGACCGGGTGCTCCTCGCCGGCGACCTGTTCAAGGTCAGGGCTGGGAAGCTCCAGCAACTTGGGCACCTGTACTCGGTGGATAAACACGAGGCCAACCGCAGCGAGCGCGTGCTGCGTGAACTGCGCCCGGTGCGGGTGGAGACCAGTCACGGGGGCGGGGTCGACGACCCGCCGCTGGGGTTCTGAAGGCGGGGCCTTACCCGGTCTTACCCAGCCTGCGCTGTTAGCCTTCTGCGCGCAACTGCGCGTACAGGGGAGCCGCCTGCGCGAGAGCCTCCAGCATGCCCGTGGTGGCCTTGCTGGTCACGTCGTTCGGTTCGAACTCGCCGTCATCGTTCACGAACTGGGTCACGAACGGCACGTTCACGGCGGGCTGAACGGGGTGAATGCGCAGAGCCTGCAGGGTGGGCAGGAGGCCCACCATGGCGCGCGTGCCGCCCGAAACACCGCCGTACGTGAGGAATCCGAGCGGCTTGTTGCCCCACTCCTTGCTCAGGTAATCGATGGCGTTCTTGAGGGGCGCCGTGAAAGTGAAGTTGTACTCGGGCATGACGAACACGAACGCGTCCGCCGCAGCGACCCGCGCGCTCCACGCCTTGGTGAAGTCGAAGGTGTAGCGCTGCAGGCGCGGGTGGTTGGGCTCGGTCATGAGCGGCAGATCGAGCTCAGCTAAGTCCACGAGGTCTATGTCGAACGCGCCCGAGCTTCGCGCTTCGGCCTCGAACCAGCGGCCCACCGAAAGGCCCACGCGGCCTTCGCGGACGCTGGCGATGACGATCATGAGTTTCGGCTTGGCGGCGCTGGCGCCGGTGGTTTCGCTAGTCGAGTTGTGGGAACCGTCTGCTGACATGAGTGAGATGTTATCGCTGCCGCGCCAGAACCTCTGTTACCAGCGCAGGCTTTCTGGGCCAGGCGGATGACCGCAGGATCCTCCTTCCGCTCCTTAACTGGCCCGCCAGCCACACTTTCCTGTCAGAATCGGAATGACAGTCACTTTGCGTCGGAAGGAGTCAAGCATGACAACCACTAAGGCGACCGCCATATGGAGCGGTACCCTCCGCGAGGGTAACGGCACCATGAAACTGCCCAGCGGAACCTACGAGGGACCGTTCACTTTCCGCTCCCGCTTCGAGAAGGGTGCCGGCAAGGACACCGGCACTAACCCTGAGGAACTGCTAGCGGCGGCTCACGCCGGCTGCTTCTCCATGGCGCTCTCTGGTCAGCTCACCGGCGCCGGCTTCCCGCCCGAGTCCATCGACACCACCGCTGAGGTCACCATGACCACCGGCGAGGGCGGCGCCAGGATAACCACCAGCCGCCTGATCACCAAGGCGCGCGTGCCCGGCGTGGACGAGGCCACCTTCCAGGAGAAGGTCGACGCCGCCGCCAAGGGTTGTCCAGTGTCGAAGGCGCTGGCTGGGGTCGAGATCAGCGTGGAGGCCACGCTCGAGGGCTGAGCCCAGTTGTTTGGTCCCCGGGTGGGTGCTTTGCCTCCTGGCCGGGGCCCGGTAGTAAGCCGACGATCCTCAGAACAGTGACCCCGCCGCGCGCGAACGCTGGCGGGGTCAGCCAGTTAAACCGGTGCGCCTTCCAGCGCTCTGACTGGTGCGCTTACCGGTGCGTTTACGGGGTGCGTTTAGGGGTCGTCGGGGTCCGGCTTGCTGGTGGGTACCTGCAGCACGTACCACACGCCGTAGATGGCGATGACGACGATGCTCAGTCCGATCCATGGCTTCTCGAGCACTATGCCCAGGCGGTACGCGCTCCAGCCCGAGAACGTGATGATCATGATGGGCGCGTAGATCTTCACCCACCGGGGTATGCCCTTGCCCGCGCGGTAGTCGCGGATCATCTTGCCGAATATGCGGTGGTTCATCAGCCAGTTGTAGAAGCGGGGGCTCGACTGGCTGAAGAAGTACGCCGCAATGAGGAAGAAGACGGTGCCTGGCAGGCCCGGCAGCAAGTAACCGAGGATGCCCATGCCGATGGCGCCCACGCCGATGGCGCGGTACACCACCCGCAGCGCGCGGTACTTGCTGATGGTCATCTCTTCCGTGTAATCGACCCACACGCGCTCCTTGACCGGTCTGCCTTTAGCGTCCTTCGTTACGCTCTCGGCGGGTGTTTCCAGCGCCGTGGCGTCGAGCGTTACGGAGACGGTTTCGGTGGGGTCGGGTCGGGGTGCTGTGCTCACTACAGGGAAGAGTGTAACCGCAGCCTCGTGTTCTCGGGGTCAGCGATGGTTAGCGCCAGGGCTAACGCCCGCAGCTGTGGGCCCCCGGCGGAGCTGTTACCCGCACGGGTTAGGGAGCGGTGCGGCGCCTTGTGAGTGAACCAGACTGGTACTAAGGCAACTGGTTAGGTTACTGCCTACTCTTGCTAATCACGTGGGCTTGGTCACTTGCGACTCTTGCGTGGGTGTCGTAAACTTTGCTTGTTCCGGAACAACCAGTTCAGGTGTTTCTGAACGGGGGCTTTGGCCCCGAAATCAAATGCCCGGATCCTCGGGCAAGTTGGGAAATGGTCGTAACATGGCAACAGGCAAGGTCAAGTGGTTCAGCAGTGAGAAGGGCTTCGGCTTCATCGAGCAGGGCGGCGGCGAACCCGACGTGTTCGTGCACTTCTCCGCCATCCAGGGCGCCGGCTTCCGTAACCTCAACGAAGGCGACGAAGTCAGCTTCGACGTCGAACAGGGTAAGAAGGGTCTACAGGCAGCGAACGTCGTCGTCACTGCCTCCGCGGGCGGGCACTACTAAGCCGTTAGCCGAACCAGTAAGTAGCAATAAAAGACAACAGTTCGCTCGGTACCTAGGCGGTTTCTAACCGCCGGTACCGAGCGACTTCATTTGAGCGGGTCCTTAGTTCCAACGGCGACGGCGGCGCCTCACGTGCAGCCGGGCGTCGCCATCGTCGGCGCGCACGCCCAAGTAGAACTCCTGCACGTTCTCGTTCGCGCGCAGTTCACTAGCGCTGCCCTCGAGCACGAAGCGGCCACCCTCCAGCACGTACCCGTAATCGGCTATGGAGAGCGCCTGGTTGGCGTTCTGCTCCACCAGCAGAATGCCCATGCCGTCACGGTTTATGGTGCGGATGACCCCGAAGATCTCCTCCACCAACAGCGGCGCTAAGCCCAGGCTGGGCTCGTCCAGCATGAGGAGCTTAGGGCGGCTCATGAGCGCACGAGCTATGGCCAGCATCTGCTGCTCGCCACCCGACAGCGTGCCCGACTCCTGCTTCCGGCGTTCGGCCAGCCGTGGGAAGTAACCGAAGATGCGTTCCAGGTCGTCCTTCACCTCGGCGCGGTCGGTGCGGTGGTACGCCCCCAGCCGCAAGCTTTCGCCCACCAGCAGGTCCGGGAACATGCCGCGGTCCTCCACCACGTACGCTATGCCCGCCTGCGAGATGCGCTCCGTGTCGGCGCGCGTCATGTTCTTGCCCATGACCCACACCGTGCCCTTACGCGGCTCGTCGTCTATGAGGCCCATGACGGTCTTGAGCATGGTGCTCTTACCCGCGCCGTTGGAACCCAGCACAGCGACGCACGTGCCCGGCATGAGCTTCAGCGAGACGCCTTTCAGTACGCGGAGCTGCTTGTGGTAGCCGCTCTCAACAGTGCGCAGTTCTAGCAGCGGCGTGACGCCGTTGCCACCGGTAGCGGCAGCGCTCACTGCGGCGCCTCCGCCGCGGGCGCGGGTTTAGGGCTGTCGGCGGCTAGGCGCGTGCTGCCGAGGTAGGCGCGGATGACGGCGGGGTCGTCCTGCACCTCGGAAGGCGCGCCGTCAGCTATGAGCGTGCCGTGATCAAGAACCAGCACCCGCTCCGCCAGGCGGCTCACGACGCGCAGGTCATGCTCCACCACCAGCATGGTGAGCTTGAGCTCCGTCCGCAGCCTGAGCAGCGTGACCATCATGTCGTCCTTCTCCTCCACGGTCATGCCCGCGGCGGGCTCGTCGAGGAGCAGCAGGGTGGGCTCAGCCGCCAGGGCGCGCGCCACCTCGATGAGCTTCTGCACCCCGTAGGGGAGGGCGCCTACCGGCATGTCGCGGTACGCCTGCAGGTCGAGGAGGTCCATGAGCTCCTCCGCCTTGCGGCGCTGCGCCACCTCGTCGCGCACCCACGAGCGGGTGGAGAGCATGGCGCCGAACAGGTTGGATTTCACGTGCAGGTGTCGGCCCAGCAGCAGGTTATCCAGGCAGGTGAGCGTCTTGAAGAGTTC
>JBBAFX010000146.1:0-5783 GCA_041655195.1 Trueperaceae bacterium | reverse complement strand
GCGGCGCTGCGCCACCTCGTCGCGCACCCACGAGCGGGTGGAGAGCATGGCGCCGAACAGGTTGGATTTCACGTGCAGGTGTCGGCCCAGCAGCAGGTTATCCAGGCAGGTGAGCGTCTTGAAGAGCTCGATGTTCTGGAACGAGCGGCCGATGCCGGCGCGGGCCACCATGTGAGGCGCCATGCCGGTTATGGGCTTGCCGCGCCAGTAGACGGTGCCCTGCTGGGGTTTATAGAAGCCGCATATTACGTTGAAGAGAGAGGTCTTGCCGGCGCCGTTAGGGCCGATGAGGGCAGCCACCTGCCCTTCCGGCAGCCCGAACGACACGTCGGAGATGGCGGTCAGGCCTCTGAAGCTGAGGGTTATGTCAGATAGTGTCAGTAAGTCGGACATCAGAAGATAGTGTGCCGAGGTGGGCGGCGCGGTGTTAGCGCGCCGCCCACTGCGGTTACGTTAGCTCAGCGCTCGAGCCAGTCGGAGACCGGGCGCAGGCCCTGCGGGGTGACCTGGAGCAGCATCACGGAGTTGTTGCCCTGGTAGCCGTTGGCGAACGAGAGGTTGTGGTACAGCCCCTCGGTGAAGCCGTCGATGTTGTTGAGTTCCTCGATGAGGCGCTCGCGCGTGAGGTCGCGACCGGCGGCTTCGAGAGCCAGCACCAGCGGCTCGGCGAAGGCGATGCCCGCCAGCGCGCGGAACGGGTCGGCGGCGACCTGCGGGGCGTACGCCACGATCACGTCGCGGTAGAGCCGGTCGGCGATGGGGTCGCCGTTGCCCTCGCCCACGATGACGCTGGGCAGGCGCAGGAAGACGGAGAAGAGCGCGCCCTGCATGCCGGGGTTGCTGAGGAGCGACGGGTCGAGCAGCGTGACCGTGGCCAGCATCTGCGGCTTGAAGTCGAGGCGGCCGAACTCGTTCACGAGGTTGGCGGCGGCGGTCGGGTCGGAGAAGAGCAGCACGCTGTCGGCGCCGGAGCCGCGCAGGCGGAGGGCCTGCACACCCAGGTTGGTGGTGCCGCGCTCGTAGCTCACCTTGTCGCCTACGGTCACGTCGTAACCGGCGGCCTGAAGGCTGGCGATCTCTTCTTCCAGCCCGCGCAGGCCGGCCTGACCGTAACCGTCGTTCTGGTAGAAGATGGCGATGTTCTTGCTGCCGAGTTCCGTGACCGCGTGGCGCGTCATGAGCACGGCCTCGGCCTCGTAGTCGGTGAAGGTGGCGAAGATCAGCCCGTTGGAGTTGTTAGCGAACTCCTCGGAGCCGGAGGCGGGCCCGATCCAGGGCACCCCTTCGCGCTGGATGAGGGGCAGTGCGGCGAGGCCGTTGGCGGTGCCGACGCCGGCAGCGAACGCGAACACGCCCACGCTGTCTATCAGCTCGCGCACGGCGGCGACGGTGCGGGCGGGGTCGTAGCCGTCATCGCGCGTGGCGAGTACGAGTTCGCGACCATGGATGCCGCCCTGATCGTTGATGTACTGGAAGTACGCCTCCACGGCCGTGCTGACCGTGCCCCAGGCGGCGGCGGGACCGGACTGCGGACCCCAGTTACCGATGATGATCTGGTCGTCCGTAACGCCCGTGTCTTGAGCGTGACCGAACGCTATGACTGCACCTATAGCGATGAGCGCGAGAAGCCGCTTCATGTTGCTCCTTTCCCCGCTAGCGGGTCTTTCCGGATTTGTTGACGCCCTCACGGTACCACGGGGCGTGTGAGCCGAATACGGTCAGGGACGCGACGTTAAGGAACAGGGAAGCCCTGTCAGACGCGTTTCACGTCGGGCCTGCCCAGGATGCCGTGCGGTCTGAAAACGAGGACCAGCACCACCGCCAGGAACGCGAACGACGCCTTGAACTCAAGCGATACGTAGATGCCGACAAGGAGCTCGAGGACTCCCAACAGGTAGCCGCCCAGCACCGCGCCCGGCAGCGAGTTCATGCCGCCGATAACCGCCGCCACGAAACCCTTAGAGAGCGGGTCGAGCATCATGGTGGGGTTCAGGAGCGTGGTGGGCGCGAAGAGCAGCGCGGCTGCGGTTGCGAGAACGGCGGACGCCGCCCAGGTGGCCACGAGCACTTTCTTGACGGGGAGGCCCATGGCTTCCGCCACGTCCTCGCGCTGCGCCACCGCGCGCATGGCCACGCCGAGCTTGGTGAAGGTGAGCAGCGCCCACAGCGCCACCATGAGCACCACCCCGAACGCGGCCGTTACGAGCGAGACCACGCTGAGGGCCGCGCCGCCCACGCGGATGATGCTGTCCGTTACCAGGGTGGGTACCACCTTGTTGTCGGTCCCGAACAAGAGGGCGTCGAGGCCGCCCAGCGCCAGCGCCAGGCCGAGCGTGAGAATCAGCAGCCCGAGCTCGCTCTGGTTCTTGGCGGGCCTGACCATGAGCAGGTAGATGAGCCCGCCGATGACGGCCGCCGCCACCAGCGCCAGCGCGAACGACGCCCCGAACGGGATGTTGAGCTGCCGCAGGAAGGTGTAGGCGATGAACGTGCCGAGCACCCCTATGTCGCCGTGCGCGAAGTTGAGGATGCGCGTGGTGCGGTAGAGCAGCACCAGCCCGAGCGCCACCAGTGCGTAGACGCTGCCGACGCTGAGGCCGCTCACCAGCACCTGCAGCAGGTCCGCGAAGGTGGTCATAGCGGCCACGACTTCCAGAAGCGCTTGATCTTGAGCCAGCGGCCGTACAGCCCGGCGGGCTCGAGCATCATGATGGCAATGACCACCACGCCGAACACGAGCTGCGACCAGTTACGGAAGCTGGCCAAGTAAGCGTCTAACCCAGTGATGAAACCAGCGCCGAGCAGCGCGCCCGGCAGGAAGCCGAGTCCGCCCACTATGGTCATGAGCAGGAACTTGATGGAGAGCAGCAGGTTGAAGCTCTCAGGCGTGATGTAACCCACCAGGGGACCGAAGAGCGCGCCCGCCAGGCCCGCCACGCCGGCGGAGATGATGAACGCCAGCGTCTTGTAGCGCGCCAGGCCGATGCCGCTCATCTGCGCCGCTAAGTCGGCGTCGCGGGTGGCGCGGAAGGCGCGGCCTATGTGGGAGCGCTCGAGGTTGAAGAGCATCCATGTGGCTAGCCCAGCTATGACCAGCACCAGGAAGTAGTAGTTGCGGTCCGAGTTGAAGTCCATGCCGAAGAACTCGGGGCGCCACATGAACATGCCGGTGGAGGCGCCTACGAAGCGCCAGTTGTTGAGGATCTGCTGGATAGCCAACCCGAAGCCGAGGGTGGCGATGGCCAGGTATGGCCCCTCGAGTCGTAGGGCCGGCAGGCCTATGACCACCCCGAGTAGCGCCACTATGAGGATGGTCAGCGGCAGCGCCAGCAGGAAGTGCAGCCCGGCGTCGACCAGCGCGCCTTGCGCGTACGCGCCCGCCGCCAGGAAGCCGGCGTGCCCTAACGAAACCTGCCCGGTGAGCCCGACCAGCACGGAGAGCGACAGCGCCACCAGCGCGTACACGAAGAACAGCGTGACGTTGTACACGATGTAACCCTTGAAGAGGAAGGGCAGCGCAATGAGGAAGGCGCCGGCCAGGCCAGCCACCACCCACGCCTGAGTGCCGCGGATGAGCCTCAGGTCATGTTCGTAACGCTCACGGAAGAGCACGTGCCACCGCTACAGGGAAGACGTAGATGAGAGCGCGCGGTTCAGGCATACAACTCCTCGATCAGGTGCTGGTACTTGGCGGCCAAGCTGGAGCGCTTCACTTTGAGGGTGGCGGTGACCTCGCCGTCCTCGTGGTAGAGCCGCTTGGGCAGGATGGCGAACTTCTTGATGGTCTCCACCCGGGCGAGAGTGCCGTTCACGCGTTCGACTTCCGCCTCGATCAGTTCGCGCACTTCCGGGTTCTGCGCCAGGTCGGTGTAGGTGGAGTACGACAGTTGCCGCTCCATGGCCCAGTGCGTGATGTTGTCCTCGTCGAGCACCAGGAGCGCCACCAGGTAACGCTGCTTGTCGCCGATGACCACGGCGTCGTTTATGTAGATGCTGGACTTGAGCTGGTTCTCGATCTTCTGTGGCGCTATGTTCTTGCCGCCGGCGGTGATGAGGATGTCCTTCTTGCGGTCGGTGATGCTCAGGTTGCCGTCTGAATCGAGCTCGCCGATGTCGCCCGTGTGCAGCCATCCGTCAGTCAGCGCCTCCGCGGTGGCGGCGGGATCGCCGTGGTAGCCCTTGAAGTTGCCGGGGCTGCGGCTCAAGATCTCGCCGTCATCGGCTATGCGGATCTCGACGCCCTTGAAGGCCGGTCCGACGGTGCCCAGCCGCACTTTGCGGCGGTGTATGGCGATGATGCCCGTGGATTCGGTGAGGCCGTACCCCTCGCGTACGTCGACGCCGATGGCGCGGAAGTAGGAGAGGATTTCGGGGGCTATGGGCGCCGCGCCGGAGATGGCGACGCGCACGCGGTCCAAGCCCAGGCGCAGGCGTAGCAGACGCAGCACCGCCAGGTGAGCGACCGTGCCAGCCACCCCGCCGCCGCCCGGGCCCGCGCCGCGCACGGCGCGCATGGCGCTGGCGTACGCCCAGCGCTTGATGATGTTGGCGTCCTTCATGTGCAGCTCGACGAGGGAGTACATCTTCTCCCAGATGCGCGGTACAGCGAAGAAGACCGTGGGTCTTATCTCCTGCAGGTTGGTGAGGACCGTGTCGAGGTTCTCGGTGAACGACACCGTGTACCCGAACTTCAGGGGCGCGGTGACGCTGATGAGCCGCTCCACGATGTGCGAGAGCGGTAGGAACGAGAGCAGCTCGTCCTTGTGGTCCATGGGCGTGGCGTCGCTCAGCGAGTCGATGGCCCACAGCAGGTTGGCGTGAGTGAGCATGGCGCCCTTGGGGTCGCCCGTGGTGCCGGAGGTGTAGATGAAGAGCGCAGTGTCGTCTGGATCGATGGCCGCCAGGCGCGCGTCCACCGGCTGAGGGTCGTCGGCGTACCGCTGCTTGCCGCGGGCCACCACGTCCTCCCACGGAAGGGTGTCCTCCACGTCCTCGGGCTCCACCACGAGTACCCACTTGACGGTGGGGCAGTCGTGCTTGATGGCGAGCCACTTCTCGAGCTGCTCCGCGTCCTCGAGCACGAGCCCCACGGAACCCGAGTGGTTCACGTGGTAGGCGAGCTGCTCTGGGCTGGAGGTTGTGTACACGCCCACTGTGGCGCCCCCGATGGTCTGGATGGCCAGGTCGGCTATCAGCCACTCGGGTCTGTTCTCGCACAGAATGGCCACGCGGTCGCCGGGCTCGTGGCCCAGTTCGATCATCGCGCGGCCCAAGCCGTCCACGCTGGCGGCGTACTCGCGCCAACTTATTCCGGTCCATAAGCCTAAGCGTTTGACGCGCAGCGCCAGGCTGTCATCAGTGCGGCGGGCGCGCAGCAGCGCCGGTACGCTGGGCGCGCGTGCCAATTCTGGTTGCATGTGCCGGTCATTCTAACTGCTGGGGGTCAGGCTGGGAGCAGGCGCACCTGAGGTTCCGTAGCGTTGTAATCGGCGAGGACCTTGCTAACCCACGCGTTCACGCGCTCTTCCGTCAGTTCCGGTTCGTTGTCCTCGTCCACGCCTAACCCTAAGAACATGTCGCCCCGCTGAGCGCGCGACGCCTCGAACGAGTAGCCCGCCACCGGCCAGTCGCCGATGCGCTCCACGCCCGTGGTTAGGAGCGCGTCGTCCACTATCTCCAGCGCGTCCAAGTAGGTGTCGGGGTAGCCCACGGCGTCGCCCGTGCCGAAGAGCGCCAGCAGCTTGCCGTGGAGGTCCAGAGCCGCCAGTTCCGGCAGCCGCAGC
>JBBAFX010000145.1:0-6005 GCA_041655195.1 Trueperaceae bacterium | reverse complement strand
GAGGCCCAAGATGGTGCCCACCGACAGCGCCATGAGCACGGCGATGAGGCCCACCCGCAGGCTGATGCGGCCGCCGTACAGCACGCGCCGCAGGAGGTCTCTCCCCTGCGCGTCGGTGCCGAGCGGGTAATCGCCGCGTGAGAGGCCGCGCCGTTCCAGGTCGGCCCCGTTCATGATGAGCGTGGGTGGGATGTTGCGAGTGCTGAGGGTGGTGCGCAGCGGGTCGCCGGGCCGGAGCAACGGCGCGAACACGGACGCCAGGATGAAGAGGATGATGATGGCCAGCCCCGTCATGCCGGTGGGGTGACGCAGGAGGCGCTTGAGGACGTCGCGACCGAGTGAGGTGCCGTGTTCCGGCTTGCTGCTGGCGTTAGCGTTGTCGCTCATGAGTACTGGATCCTCGGGTCGATGAAGCTGTACGAGAGGTCGACGATGAGGTTGACGACCACGAACATGAACGCCACGAACAGCACGCCGCCCTGGATTATGGGGTAATCGCGGCTGGCGATGGCCTGGTAGATCCAGCGGCCGATGCCGGGCCACGAGAAGACGGTCTCGGTGAGGATGGCGCCGGACAGTAGCGAGCCGAAGCTGAGGCCGATGATGGTTATGACGGGTAGGAGCGCGTTACGCAGCGCGTGCTTCACGGTGACGTTGCGGCGCGAGAGCCCCTTGGCGGCGGCGGTGCGGATGTAGTCCTGATTCAGCACCTCCAGCATGGAGGAGCGCGTCATGCGCACCACGATGGCGAGGGGGATGGTACCGACCGCCAGCGCGGGCATGAGCAAGTGCCGCAGGGCGTCGCGGACGAAATCCCAGCGGCCGTGCAGTATGCCGTCAATAACGTAGAAGCCGGTGCCGCCGGGGATGGCTTGCGTGACGCTGATGCGCCCGGAGCTGGGCAACCAGCCCAGGTTCACGGCGAATATGTATATGAAGATGATGCCGAGCCAGAAGACGGGGAACGACACGCCGGCGAGCGCGATGATGGTGACGCCCGTGTCGATGATAGTGCCGCGCCTGAGCGCGGCTATGACCCCGAGCGGGATACCGAACAGCACCGCGAAGAACATGGCCATGAGCGCCAGCTCGACGGTGGCGGGGAAGCGTTGGAAGAGCCCATCGCGGACTTGGATGAACGAGTATATGGAGCGGCCGAACTCGAGCACGAGCACGTTGCCCATGAATTCAAAATACTGAGTGTCGAACAGCGCGGAGACGCCGCGTTCGGAGGCGCCCTGGAAGTCGAGGAAAAGCGGCCGGTTAAGGCCCAGCTCCTCGCGCAGGCGTTCGCGGTGCGCTTCGGAGGAGCGTTCGCCCAGCATGATGGTGGCTGGGTCGCCCGGCACCAGCCGGGGGATAAGGAAGACGAGAAGGCTGACCCCGAACAGTACTGGGATCAGGCCGAGCAGTCGACGGGTGGCGTAAGCGAACACTTAACTTCCTTGGGGGCGCACTGAAGTGGTGCAGCGGCGGGAGTTTGGGTCTCCCACCGCTGCACTATAAGCCGTTGCTTCAGCTCACTTCTTGGTGATGGTGTTGAACGGCACGGTGCTGCCGAGGGCGTTCGGGTAGAAGCCTTCGATGTTGTTCCACACGCCGTTGAGCGTGCGCGGGTTCACGAACGGAAGAGCGGGCAGATCGTCGTGCAGGATCTGGGCGATCTGCTGGTAGAGGCTATCGCGCTCTTCGAGGCTGCCGGCCTGCTGCGCGTCGGAGATGAGGGCGAACAGTTCGGGGTTGTCGTAGCCAAAGCCGGGTGCGTTGGCTTCGTTGAAGAACGAGGAGATGAAGTTGTCGGGGTCCGCGAAGTCGGCGCTCCAGCCGAGCATGTACATGGGGAACTTGCCTTCCATGTAGTTCTCGAGGTAGATGCCCCAGTCTTCGGTTTGGAGGCTGGCACGGATGCCGACGTCGGCCAGGTAGCTGACCACGGCTTCCGCTACGTCGCGGGGGGCCGGGTAGTACGGGCGGGAGACAGGCATGTACCAGAACTCGGTGTCGAAGCCGTCGGCGTAGCCGGCTTCCGCGAGCAGCTCGCGGGCGCGCTCGGGGTCGTACTCGTAGGCGTCCTGGTCGAGGCGACCGAAGAGGCCTGGCGGTACGAACTCGTTGGCTACGGAGGCGAGCTCACCGTAGAAGGCGTTGACGATGGCTTCCTTGTCGATGGCGTAGGCGAAGGCCTGGCGCACGCGCAGGTCGTCGAACGGCTTGTTGGCCTGGTGCATGCCCAGGTAGCCGATCACGAGGTCGGACTCGGCGCTGACCGGGCGGAACTGGTCGCTGCCGGCCACGATGTCGTAGCTCTCGGGCGAGAGGTTGAGGGCGATGTCGATGCTGCCGGCTTCCAGTTCGGCGAGGCGCGCGGTGGGCGACTCGATGCCACGGAAGACGATCTGCTCGACGCCAGCTACCTGACCCCAGTAGTCGTTGTTACGGGTGAGGACCACGCGGTCGCCGTCGATCCACTCACCGAACACGAACGGGCCGGTGCCGACGATGCCGACGGTGGGCGTGCCGTACTCGATGCCACCGGCCGCCACGGCAGCGGGGCTGTGCAGGCCGAAGTAGGCGCTGGCGAGCTGCTGCGGGAAGAAGCCGATGGAGCCGGTCAGGTTGAACTGCACGGTGTGGTCGTCAATGACTTCAACGGATTCGATCTGGTAGCCCGGATCGCCGTGGTAGCCGCCGAACACGTACGTGAACGAGGTGAAGTCGCGTCCCTGGTCAACGAAGTTGAACTCGTGGTCGCGCAGGTTCCAACGGTCGAAGTTGAACTTGACGGCTTCGGCGTTGAACGGCGTGCCGTCGTGGAAGCTCACGCCTTCGCGGAGGGTGAAGGTCCAGACGGTGGAGTCCTCGTTGGGCTCCCAGCTGGTGGCGAGGAGCGGCTCGATCTGGGCGCTGCCCTGCTCGAAGCCGACGAGGCGTTCGACCACCTGGATGGCCGGGGTCAGCGAGTTGCCGTCCTGGCCCGTGTCCAGCGTGACCGGCAGGCCCGACTGGCCGACGACGAGAGTTTGCGCCGCGGCCGAGGCTACGAGAGCCAGTACCGCTAGTGCTGTGAGTAAACGCTTCATTCAAAACCTCCGGTGCTCGAATACGACCAAGTCTTCCGCAAACGGCCCCTGCTCGTTCCGCTGGGGTGCTGGGTCGTTTCTTTAGACTCGTGTGAAGTTTATACCAATGTAGGGCAGGCCACGGTCGTAGTTGAACCGAGATTCTGAAGGGTTCGTTAAGCGGGGGTGGCGTGGGGTGCGGGCCCCGGCAGTTGGCTTTTGTCGCTCAGGCGCCCCTCCGCCAGGCGCACCACCTGCATGCCAGCGGCTGCCACGAGGCTCTCGTCGTGCGTCACCACCACCACGGCCGTGCCCTCGTCGGCGGAAAGCTGCAGCAGCAGGTCCAGGACGTCGGCGGCGCGCTGCCGGTCTAGCGAGCCCGTGGGTTCGTCGGCCAGTAGCAGCGCCGGCTTGAGGGCCAGGGCGCGCGCCACGGCGGCGCGCTGCCGCTCTCCTCCCGACACGCGCGACGGTGTGTGATGCAGTCTGTGTTCCAGGCCCACTTTCGTGAGAAGCTCTCTCGCGCGGGTCTCATCGGGACGCCCGATGATCCTACTTGGCAAGCTCACGTTCTCCAGGAGCGAGAGATCCGACAGGAGGTAGTGGTTCTGGAAGACGAGCCCCACGTAATGGGCCCTTCGTTCCGACAGTTCGGACGGGGCATGCTGGTGCACCGGGAAGTCGCCCCACCAGATCTGGCCGGCGTCCGGTCTATCCAGGCCGCCCAGCAGGTGGATGAGCGTGCTCTTGCCGGAGCCGCTGGGGCCGAGCACGGCCACCACCTCGCCAGCCGCCAACTCCAGCGACGCACCGGAGAGCACCTCCACCGCGCCCCCGGGCGAAGCGAAGCGGCGCTGCAGGTTGGTGCAGTTGAGTACCACGGCCACGGGTTACTATACGTGGCATCCGCGGGTAACGGCCTTATCCGAGGCCCGGCTTTCTACCTTTCCGAAGGAGCTTCTGTGACAGGCCAAGCCAACCTGAGCGATCTGAAGGAACTGCTCACCAAGGTTCCTCTGTTCCATAACGCCCCAGAACGCGCGCTTGATATCTCCGCGTCCGCCGTGCGCAAACGCGTGTACGAGCCGGGCACCACCATCTTCCAGGAAGGCGACAAGGGCGAGGCGCTCTACATCCTGGCGCAGGGCCTGGTGAAGCTCTCCAAGGTCGACCTTGGCGGTCACGAGAAGACGCTCGCCATCCTGCAGCCACCCGAGTTCTTCGGCGAGATGGCCCTGGTGGGCGAGAGCGCCCGCAGCGCCACCGTCGTGACCCTGAACGAGGTGCACGCCTACCTGCTCTTCCAGGACGACTTCCGTAAGCTCATCGCGGAGTACCCGGCAGTGAGCCTCAACCTCACGGCCACATTGGCGGCGCGCCTGCGCGGCATGGACGACGAGTCGCAGATCCTCTCCTATAAGGACGCACAGGGCCGCGTAGCCTACGTGCTGCTACGCCTCTATAACGGCGGCGTGGTGGAGGTCGAGGAGCAGCGCGCGCTGGTGCGGCTGACGCACCAGGAGCTGGCCAACCTGGCCGGCACTTCGCGCGAGACCGTCACCAGGGCCCTGAAGGCTCTGGAGGGCGAGGGCGTTATAGAGACCCGTCCCAAGGAAGTGTTCATCACCGACCCACAGGGGCTCGAGGAGATCCTGCACGGCATCCGCTAGGGGGCTGGTTACGGTCCTGGTGTTAGGGCCTGCCGGGGCCGCCTACCCGAAGCGCTGCTGGAGCTTCTCGCTGAGCCGGCGGTTCACTAGCGGCCAGTCGAAGTCCGTGATGGAGTAGACCACCGTGTCGCGCACGTAGCCGTCGGCGGCAACCTGGTGGCGTCTCAGCACGCCTTCCTGCTTGGCGCCGAGCGCCTCTATCGCGCGCTGAGAGCGCAGGTTGCGGGTGTCGGTGTGGATCTGCACGCGGTGCAGCTGCAGGCCGTCGAAGGCGAAGCGTAGCAGGAGCAGCTTGGAGTCAAGGTTCACGCCGCTGCGGAACAGGCTGGGGTCGTACCAGCTGAAGCCCAGCTCGCAGCGGCGATGACCGAAGTCGACCTCGCTCAGGCGGCTCATGCCGATTACCTTGCCGCTCTCTTTGAGCACCACAGCCACCGGGTGCCCGGTCCCCTCGGCACGCTGCCGCAGCGCCTTGCTGAAGTATGTGTTCGCCTGCGCGTCGTCCGAGGGCGTGGACGTTAGCCTGAACTCCTCCCGGTGGGCGAAGGCCAGTTGTTTGAGCGACGGCACGTGCTCGCGCTGGAACGGTTCTAAGCGGACGACGGCGCCCGTCAGGTTGTTGTTGAACGGTAGTGAGGCGGCTATGTTCTGACTTCTCGGCTCCGCTGGGCGCACAGAGTGTGGGCTCACAGAGCCTGGGCCCTCAGTAGCTGGGCTTTCGGAGTGCAAATCATCAGTGGCGCGGCGTTCCGTAGAGGTCACCTGCGCCGCTGTAGGGCGTGCTCGCTGCTTACCGGTGCCGGGGCGTCGAAGTCGAGGTCGAAAGGCACGATCTCGGCGTGGTCCACCAGCCGCTGCACGCCCGCGATACTGCCTATGACCACGCCGTGCGTGACCACCACCAGGGTGCCGAAGTGCCGGTAGCGGCGCAGCACGCTGAGCACGCGGGTGCGCACCTCCGCCACCGACTCCCAGGGGGCGCCCTCCTCCATCGGTGCGCGGCCGTCGAAGTTGCGGCTGGCGCGCTCTATGACGTTGGGGTCAAGTTCCGCCATGGGGTCCTTCTGCGGCAGCCACTCGTGGAGATCGTGCTCTACGTAAAGCGGCTTGTTTATGGCGCGGCTCAGGAGCGCGGCGGACTCTAGGGCCCGCGTGAAGGTGGAGCAGAGGATGGCCTCCGCTTCCTGCAGCCGGTAGTCGCGCGCGATGGTGTCTATCTGGAGTCTGCCCAGAGGCGTGAGGGGCGCGAAGTCCTTGGCCCAGCCGCGAGCTCCTC
>JBBAFX010000144.1:0-6059 GCA_041655195.1 Trueperaceae bacterium | reverse complement strand
CGGGACAGACGTCCCATGTCATGAACTAGGAACCGGAGTTAGTTTGGTGTTTGATGTGGCTATCAGGCCACGGGAAGGCAGGTCAAATGTTCACTCGGTTACGCGTTCCTTTCGTTCTTGCGCTGGCCCTGGGAGCGCTGGCGGTCGGCTCGCTGGCGGCCGCTCAGGAGCCCGATCAGCTGCAACGCACCGCTCAGGCTCTCTTCGCACCCATCCCCGATGTGGTCGATAACCCCGATAACCCTGTCACCTCCGAGAAGGTCGAACTGGGCAAGATGCTCTGGTACGACCCGCGCCTCTCGCTCTCCGGCGTCTTCTCCTGCAACAGCTGTCATAACCTCGCCACCTACGGGGTAGATAACCTGGAGACCTCCACCGGGCACGGCTGGGTACAGGGGCCCCGTAACTCCCCCACCGCGCTGAACGCCGCCCTGCACTCCTCGCAGTTCTGGGATGGCCGCGCCGTGGACGTTGAGGAGCAGGCTCAGGGCCCGATCCTCAACCCGATCGAGATGGGTATCCCCAACGATGGCTTCGCGGTAGACCGCATCTCCTCCATGCCCGTGTACGGCGAGCTGTTCGAGCTGGCCTTCCCGGACCAGGCGGAGCCGCTCAACTACGCGAACATCGCTAACGCCATCGGCGCCTTCGAACGCACGCTGGTGACCCCCTCGCGCTTCGACGATTACCTCCTGGGTGACGCTAACGCTCTCTCCGAACAGGAGAAGGTCGGCCTGCAGACCTTCATCCAGCAGGGCTGCGCGGGCTGCCACAGCGGCGTCGCGCTCGGCGGTAACCAGCTCCAGCGCTTCGGCGTTACCGAGTCGTACTGGGAAGCCACCCGCGATTTCGTGACCATCGATTCGCCCACCATGGCCATGGACGTCGGCCGCTTCGCCGTGACCCACGACGAAGCCGACCTGTACGTCTTCAAGGTCCCGTCGCTGCGCAACATCACCCGCACCTACCCGTACTTCCATGACGGCTCCGTGTGGAACCTGCGCGACGCCACGCAGATCATGGCGCGCGTGCAGCTCGGCCGCGAGCTCTCCGAGGAGGACGTGGACAACATCATGGCCTTCTACGAAGCTCTCGAGGGCACCATCCCGTCGTACGCGCTGCAGGTGCCGGTACTGCCCGCATCTACAGACGCCACTTCGCGTCCCGACCACCGCTGACCTGAACCTGGCCTGATGGAAGCGCGCGCCCGTTACAGGGCGCGCGCTTTCTTCGTTCCTTGCGACCACACACCCGCGAGTAGCTCGCTCACGACGACGTCAGCGGATAATCTTGACGAATACCGCATAAAGGCCTATAATATGAACCATCGAACGCGCGGAAAGCGCGTTTTTTTGTTGGTAAGGCACCCATGATCCCCTGGCATCAAGTTGGCTCCACCTCCCTCGGCGGCGACGTCGTGCTCACCCTGTGGCGCCGGGACCTGGAAGGCAAACCGTCCGAGTTCTCGCTCCGCATCACCGAGCCGAACCAACCCATGACTGAGTTGATGAACAGCCGGCAGAACGCCTCCGAGAGGCTGCTGGCGGAACGCGCCGTGGCGGCTCTTGAGCGCGCGCCCCGCACGGTGCTGATTGGCGGCCTCGGCATGGGCTTCACGCTGAGGGCCGCACTCGATCTGCTAGGCGCGGACGCCCGCGTGACGGTAGCGGAGCTACTGGCCGACGTGGTGACCTGGAACCGTGACCACATGGGTGGGCTGGCCGAAGAGCCGCTAAGCGATGAGCGCGTCAGCGTGCACGTAGGCGATGTCGGTGAGTTGCTGGGCGGCAAACGCCGGTTCGATCTGATTCTGCTAGACACCGACAACGGTCCGGAGGGCACCAGCCGCGACGAGAACGAGGCCCTCTACACGGCCGCGGGGTTACAGCGCGCCCACGCCGCGCTTGAGCCTGGCGGCGTCCTGGCCGTGTGGTCGGCCTTCCCCAGCTCGGAGTTCACGCGGCGCCTGGAGCGCGCCGGTTTCGACACCAAGGTCACGCAGGCGCGCGCCTTCGGTAAGCGCGGAGCGCGGCACGTTATCTGGCTGGCGCGGCAGCGCTGACGGGAACGCCAGCCTCACGCCAGCATCAGGAACAGCTTCTCGACCTCTTCGGTGGTGAGCCCCTCGTTCGCCAGGGCCTCCTCCGGGGCGGTTATGCACTCCTGCATGGCGTTACTGAGGATGGCGAAACCCGCCCTATCGAGCGCGCCGGAGACTGCAGCCAGTTGCGTGATTACGTCCCGGCAGGGCTTCCCCGCCTCCACGGCGCCGATGACTGCGTTCAGCTGCCCGCTGGCGCGGCGCAGGCGGTTGATTATGCGGCGCTGAGCTGCCAGGTCGACAGGTTCGAGCGTGTCCGCCACCCTTAGCCTCCCTGCTGCGAGGCCTGCTGCGCTTCCTGTTCGGCCATCTGCTCTGCCACCTTGGCCCTCACGTCGTCCATGTCGAGGTCCTTAACGGCCTCGATGACCTGCTCGAGCTGCGGACCGTTCAGGGCGCCGGGCTGCGAGAAGACGAGGATGTTCTCACGGAAAGCCATGAGGGTGGGGATGGAACGGATGCCGAAGCCGGCGGCGAGTTCCTGCTGGTCCTCGGTGTCGATCTTGCCGAACACGATGTCTGCGTGCGTCTCGGCGGCTTTCTCGAACACGGGCGCGAACATGCGGCAGGGCCCGCACCAGCCGGCCCAGAAATCGAGGAACACGATGTCGTTGTTATCGATGGTTGCGTCGAGGTTGTCGATGGTGATCTCTTGAGTAGCCATGCGCGCAATATACCCCCAGGGGTTTGCGTGCAATGTGCCGCCCGCACCACACCTCCCGGGCCGTGAGGCCTTCGGCCTGAATCGCGGAACGCTGCCCTATATTCGGGTATGGACTACGCACAGGCACGGCAGTTCCCGGAGAACCTCTCCAAGCCCGCCCAGCGCGCGCTCAAGGAGGCGGGCTACACCGAGTTGAAGCAGCTGAGCAACGTGTCCGACTCGGAACTCCTGCAGCTCCACGGCTTCGGCCCGAAAGGTCTCCTTCTCGTGAAGGAGGCGCTCGAACAGGCCGGTATGAGCACGGCGGCTAAGCCTCAGGGTGCGCCCAGCGCGCCGGGATCACGCGGCGCTAAGAGCGGCCGCGGGCCCCACAAGGCACCGAACCGGGCGGCTGACGAGGAGCCAGGCTCGGCCTAACGCACCTCGGCGCCCACGCCTGGAACGCCTGCACGCGCCGGTACAATCACGGGTATGGCAACGACCGCACCGCTACCGACCCGTGCCGAGCTTGACCCGGCTTACACCTGGAACCTGGCGGCTACTTACGCCAGCGAGGCCGCCTATCAGGCCGATTTCGACGCCCTGGGCGAGTCCCTGGAGGCCCTCTCCGCCTATCAGGGGCGCCTGGGCGAGTCCGCCGCTACCCTGGCGGACTTCTTCGCTCTCTATTGGCAGGCCGTAGCTACGCTGCAGAAGCTCGGCATCTACGCCAACATGCCGGTGGCGGTGGATCAGGGCGATCAGGAGGCCCGCGCCCGCGCCGGCCGCTTCCAGGCACTCGGCAACCGCGCGGCCTCCACCCTCGCGTTCATGCGCCCGGAACTGCTGGAGCTGGGCACAGCAAAGGTCAGCGAGTTCATGGCCGCGGAACCCCGCCTGGCGTACCTGGAGCGCTACTTCCAGCGACTGGAGACGAGCCGGCCGCACGTACGCTCGCTCGAGGTCGAGCAGGTGCTGAGCCTGGCGGGCGACGCCCTGGGCGCCGCCGGCCGCGCCTACAACAGCCTCACCAACAGCGAGCTGCCATTCAAAACGGTCGCTGATGCTAGCGGCAAGGAGTTCGAGGTGGCGCGCAGCACGTACGGCGCGCTGGTCATCTCCCCCGACCGGGAGCTGCGCCAGCGCGCGCACACGTCCTACACGGACGGTTTCCTCGCCCACCAGGACACCATCACGGAGCTGTACCTGGGGCGCGTGAAGGAATCCGTCTTCAGCGCCCGTGTGCGCGGCTACCCGAGCACCGTAGAGGAGCAGCTCACCCCGCGCGAGGTACCACGCGAGGTGCTCACCAACGTGCTCACCGTGTTCGAGAAGAACCTGGGCGTGTGGCACCGCTACTGGCGGGCGCGGCGTGACCTGCTCGGCGTGGCGGAGCTGAAGGAGTACGACATCTTCGCGCCCATGTCGAAGGCGCCACCAAAAGTGAGTTATCCACAGGCTGTGGATTGGATGGTGGCGGGCATGGCGCCCCTCGGCGAGGAGTACGTGAGCATCCTGAAGCGCGGCTTGGAGGAGGAACGCTGGGTGGACGTGTACCCGAACCGCGGCAAGCGCGATGGCGCCTTCTGCGCGCACGCTTACCGCGGGCAGCCGTACGTGATGATGAGCTACCAGGGCGGCCTAGAGTCGGTATCGACCCTGGCGCACGAACTGGGTCACGCCATGCACTCGCTGCTTCTGGAGCGGCGCCAGCCGCTAGCCAACTCGGGTTACGCCATGATGGTGGCCGAGACCGCTTCAAACTTCAATCAGGCGCTCATGCGACCGTACCTACTCGAGCAGCTCACCACGGAGGAGGAGCGCCTGGCGCTGCTGGAGGAAGCGTTCTACAACTTCCACCGCTACTTCTTCATCATGCCGACGCTGGTGCGCTTCGAGCTCGAGGTGCACGCGGCCGTGGAACGCGGCGAGGGCCTCACGGCCTCGAAACTGAACGCCATCCAGCGGCGGCTGTTCCAGGAAGGGTACGGCGACGTGATCGAGGCGGACGAACGCACCGGCGTCACGTGGGCCACCTTCGGGCACCTTTACGTGCCGTTCTACACGTTCCAGTACGCTGCCGGCATCTCCGCGGCGGCGGCTCTGGCGGCCGACGTGCGTGAGGGTTACGAGCGTGGCGACGCCACCGCCGCCGAGCGCTACTTGGAGTTCCTGCACACGGGTTCGGCGGAGGAGCCGGTGGAGCAGCTCCGGAAGGCGGGCGTGGACATGACCACTGCCGCACCCATCGAGAAGGCGTTCGCCGTGCTCGAGGGTTACGTGCAGCAGTTGGAGGAGATCGCGGCGGCACGCCGGTAACGGCGCCTCACAGGTAACGCTTAGAGGCAACTACATGGCGGCCCGCTACGCGCGGGCCGCCATGTTCACCGTTCATAAGATTTTTTACCGGGTCTACGCCGGCGGTACCGCCAGTCGCGCTGCCGCCAGGTCCCACATTGAGTGACCCACGGTCTTCACCAGCACGGGTTTACCCGTGCGCTTGAAGCCGCCGAGCAGGTCCATGAGCTCGCGCGCGTCCTCCCACGACCACACGCCAGCGGCGGCGGCTTGAATCAGGTCGCCTGCCTCCTCCTCGGCGCCGGCCAGCGTATCCACGACCACGTCGCAGGCGGCCACCACGGCCGGTGGGATCTCGGCGGTGTCGTGCCTGTAGGCGCCGACGGCAACTATGGTCGCGCTCGGCTTGAGGCGCTCGACCAGCTCGGCCGGTAGCACCGGCGTGCGGCTGTTCGTGGTGGTGACTATCAGGTCGGCCGCCGCGGCGTGCTCCAGCGCTGCGGCTGGGTCGGTGATCACTTCCGCCGGCACGCCCAACTCCCGCGCGCGTTCCACCACAGCCTGCGCCCGGGCAGCGGTGCGCGAGGACACGTAGAGGCGGCCTATGCCGAGCCCAGCGTGCAGCGCCTCCAGGTGACCAGTGGCTTGCGCGCCCGCGCCCACCATGAACACGGTGCCCGCGCTGGCGCCCACCTGCGTGGCGCCGTACAGCGACAGGGCGGAGGTGCGCCGCACGGTGACGGTGGCGCCGTCGAGCAGCGCTTTGACCTGACCGTTGGTGGCGTCGGTAACGATGACCGAGGCGATGATCGTGGGCAGCCCCTTGTCGGTGTTGGTCGGGTGCACCGCGCCAACCTTAGCTATGGCCAAACGGTGATCGGCCGCACCCATGAGAAGGAAAGTACCGTCGCCGGGCAGAGAGGTGGTGGCGCGTTCCAAAGCGCTCACCCTGCCCGCCTTGGTGTCCTGCAACGTGTTGCCGATCTCGGCCGCCAGTTGTGGGTAGGGCAGCAGCGC
>JBBAFX010000143.1:0-6108 GCA_041655195.1 Trueperaceae bacterium | reverse complement strand
TGGCGGCCTATGGCCACCATGGCATCGGCCAGCGCGCGCGCTTCGTCGACCGTCTTCATGAAAGCGCCGGAACCCACCTTCACGTCGAGCACCATGGCGTGCGCCCCGCCCGCCAGCTTCTTGCTCATGATGCTGCTGGCGATGAGCGGCAGCGACTCCACGGTGCCGGTGGCGTCGCGCAGTGCGTACAGCAGCCCGTCGGCGGGTGCCAGGTCCTTGGACTGGCCCGTTACCACCACGCCCACGGACCTGGCCTGCACTAGGAACTCCTCCTCGGAGAGGCTGGAGCGGAAACCAGGAATGCTCTCGAGCTTATCGACCGTGCCGCCCGTGTGGCCCAGCCCGCGGCCGCTCATCTTCGCCACGGTGCCGCCCATGGCCGCCAGCAGCGGCGCTAGCACCAACGTCGTCTTATCGCCCACCCCGCCCGTCGAGTGCTTATCTACCGTGTTGGGTAGGTCTGAAAGGTCCAGGAGGTCGCCCGAGTTGGCCATGGCCGTGGTGAGCGCCGCGGTCTCCACGTCGGTCATGCTGCGCCAGCAGACCGCCATCAGCCAGGCGGATACCTGGTAGTCGGGGATATCGCGGGCCACGTACGCCTCTAGGAACGCCGTCAGGTCAGCGGCCGAATGCTCACGCCCGGCGCGCTTGGCGAGGATCATGTCTACCGCGCGGATACTGCCTTTACTGTGTGCCACCACTCCATGCTACGGCACGGCGCGCCACGTCCGCCTCATCCCACTGGATCGTCTCGTTAGCGCGTTCCAGCGTGCGCTCGTGCCCCTTACCCGCCAGCAGGACCACGTCACTGCTTCCCGCCAGCGCTACCGCCTGCCGTATGGCTTCCGTTCGGTCGGGTTCTATGCGGAAGTCGGCGCCTTCCACGGCCCCCGCCTGCGCGGCGCCTGCGGCCATTTCGGCGAGGATCGACGACACGTCCTCCGAGCGGCTGTCCTCCTCGGTGAAGATAGCGAAGTCCGCGCCCTCCACAGCGGCGCGCCCAAGCGGTGCTCGCTTGGTGGCGTCGCGCTCGCCGGCGGAACCCACCACCACGATGAGGCGAGCCTGCTGCCTGCGAACCGCCGCCAGGGCCTTGGCCAGCGCCGGGGCCGTGTGAGCGAAGTCCACGATCACGGTTGGCTGCGCAGCCACCAGCTGCATGCGGCCGGGCACCCCGGGGAAGGCGGCCAACCGTTCGACGATGCGGGGCAGGGGCACCCCCTCGTGCTCGGCCACCGCTACTGCCGCGGCGGCGTTATGCGCGTTGTAGAGCCCCACCATGGGTAAGTGGGTGTGCACACTCTGGCCGTGCACGCTTAGCTCAATGTCAAGCGCTCCCGCCACTGGCTCCACACGCACGAGCCGTACGTCCGCCTCCGCGTGCTCGCCGTACGTGATGACTGCGCCCGCTGCCGCCCCGGCGAAGTACCCGAAGGCTGGGTCGTCGCGGTTGATGATCGCCAGCGGCGCACGCCGCATGAGGGTGGCCTTGGCTTCTGCGTACGCCTCCTTAGTGAGGTGGAAGTCCATATGTTCGGACGCCAGGTTGGTGAACACACCGACCGCGTACTTCACGGCGTCCAGCCGGTGCAGCGCGAAACCGTGCGAGCTCGATTCCAGCACGGCGTGACTGGCGCCCCCCGCCACGAACCGGGCGAGCAGCGCCTGTACCTCTGTGGCTTCCGGGGTGGTGAAGTGGCCTTCCGAGGGCGGCAGTTCGTGCTCCCCTAAGTACGAGCCGGCGGTGCTGGAAAGCGCCGCTAGGTGGGCGCCGCCGAGGAGCCAATGGGTGAGGTACGAAGTGGTGGTCTTGCCGTCCGTTCCAGTGACGCCCACCACGCGCATGCTCTCACTCGGGTGGCGGTAGAACGCCGCCGCCAGGTAAGGCAAGGCGCGTCTGGCGTCGGTGACCCTCACGTACGGAGCGCCGAGGGCGCCCACTTCGGCCTGTGGCCGCTCGCCCACCAGCGCTACGGCGCCAGCGGCCACGGCTGTGGCCAGGTGGGTGTGCGCGTCGAACTTGGCGCCGCGCCTGGCTACGAACAAGTTGCCCTGCTCGACAAGGCGGTGGTCCTGCGCTACGCCAGTAACTTCGAACAGGCGGCGCGTGGCTTCGGAAGGCAACGAGTTCACGTGGAATAGTGCCGGCGCCTGGCGGCTGGCGTCCGCCAACAGCTGCCCCAAGTTCATGGGCGGTGGAACGAACGCGGTGCGGGCGCGGTCCACGGCCTGAGCCTCAGCCCATCACGGGAGCGGTGAGCCCGTTACGCTCCAGCAGGTCAAGCACCCGCTTCAGGTCGGTATCGCTGTTAACGAAGTCGAGGTCGTCCGCGGGCACCACGACCACGGGGGAGAGGGTGTAGTCCTCTATCCACTGCTCGTACAGCTCGCCGAGCCGCAGGAGGTAGCCGTCGTCGATGTCGGCTTCGTAACTGCGGCCCCGCTGGGCTATGTGGCGCTTGAGCGTGGGCAGGCTGGCGCGCAGGTAGATGAGCAGGTCAGGCGGGCGCAGGGCGGCGGAAACGGCGTGGTAGAGCGTGCGGTACGACGCGTGGTCGCGCTCGTCCATGATGCCGTCCTCGTGCAGCAAGCGCGCGAAGATGGCGGCGTCCTCGTAAACGGTGCGGTCCTGCACCACGCGCCGGCCCGGGTTCACCTCGCGCAGGTGCTGCTTCAGGCGCGCGGCCAGGAAGAAGATCTGCGAGTGGAACGCGAAGCGCGGCATGTCCGCGTAGAAGTCCTCCAGGTACGGGTTCTCGTCGACCGCCTCGTAGACGGGCGCCAGGTGGAACCGCTGCGAGAGCACACGCGTGAGGCTCGACTTGCCGGAGCCGATGTTGCCGCCCACCGCTACGAAGATGCCGGGGTCTGCCGATGTCGCCGGGTCGCTCATGCGAAGTGCACCTGATCCTCCATATAGGAAGCCGAGCATAACCCCTTGGGCCTCAGCCCACTCGGGCGCCCTCAAGGCGTGTTGTAGGTGTGGTTTGGGCCGTTACCAACGCATTTTTCGGAATGCACTATGGACGGCATACGGTACTGCGCTGCTGTGCTACAATCCCCCCAACTGATGGAAGACAAACCTCCGGAACGATCGCGACGCCTTCCGCGCGTCGCCCCCCTGCTCACAATCCCCGTAATCGTCGCCAGCCTCGCGTTCGCGCAGGTAGCGGTGCCCGACTCACCAGGTATCGGCGCCCTGCAGATCGTGGTGCTGGTGGCCCTGCTGCTGCTCTCCGCGTTCATGTCCGCCTCGCAGACCGCGCTCGCGGCCATCCAGGCCTGGAAAGTACGCGAGCTGCGTGAGGACGGCAAGGCCGGCAGCATCGCCTACGACGTGCTGGAGCGCAACCCCACGCGCTTCACGACCACGCTCCTCATAGCCAACAACGTCGTCAACGTGGCCTTCACGGCGCTCGTGACCCTCATGACGTTACAGCTCACCTTAGGTAGCGGCGGCAACGAGCCGCTGGCGGTGGTCATAGCCACGGCCGTGGCCAGCCTCCTGATACTGCTGGTAGGCGAGATCACGCCCAAGTCCATAGCCGCCCATCACCCGGTGGCGGTAGCGCGCGCCGTCATCAGGCCCGTTTACTTCCTCTCCACCGTCATGTACCCGCTGGGAATAGCGTTCACGTGGTTTACAGGCCGGGTCCTCAAGCTCCTCAGGCTGCAGCCCACGGCCGATACCCTCATGTCGTCCGACGAGCTGCGCATGATGCTGCGCTCCGCCGAGGAGTCGGGCGCCATCGAACCGTCCGAGCAGGAGATGATTCGCGGGGTCATCGACCTTGAGGAGACGGTGGTGCGCGAGGTCATGACCCCCCGCGTGGACCTGGTAGCCGTGCGCGACGAGGCCAGCCTGGCCGACCTACAAGCGCTTGTGACCACTCACGGTTACAGCCGCCTGCCCGTGTACGGCGAGAACATCGACGACATCAAGGGCGTGGTGTACGCCCGCGACCTGCTCCAGTTCTTAGGCCGCGCCGACGTGGTGAACTCCACCCGCGTAGCCGACATCGCCACGCCCGCGCAGTACGTGCCCGAGACCCTCTCGGTGCTGAGCCTGCTGCGCGACATGCGCATGCGCAAGAACCACCTGGCTGTGGTGGTGGACGAGTTCGGTGGCACCGCCGGGGTCATCACCCTCGAGGACATCATCGAGGAGATCACGGGCGAGATCTACGACGAGACGGACGACGACGAGGTCGACGAGATAGTGCGGCTGGGCGACGGTAGCTTCCTCCTGCAGGGCTCCGCTCACGTCGAGAACGTGGCCAGCGCCTTGTCGCTAGATTTCGACGAGGACGGGGATTACGACACGCTGGCGGGCTTCCTGATAGGCGAGCTCGACCGCATACCTCAGCCCGGCGAGTCCGTCCTCTTCCAGGGCGTCAGGTTCACGGTCCAGAGCGGCGACGAGCGCCGTGTGCAGACAGTGCTGGCCTCGCCGGTTCTGGAGGAGGCGGCCCCCGCCTTCACCGCCAGCGACGACGGCGAGCCCGGCCCGGACCCCACCATGGCGCAGCGCGCCGAGGCCTGACCGGGGCAGCCGAGGTAGGCAGGCCGCAGCCGCGGTAGTTCAGTCCAGGTAGTAGCGCGTCACCCGCGGTCCCACACACGTGAGCAGCTCGTAACTGACGGTGCCGAAGGAGCGCGCTAGGTCCTCCGCGTTGGGTCCGCCCTCACCCCACAGCGTTACCCGCTCGCCCGGCGTCACGCCGTCCAGGGCGCCCACGTCGATCATCAACTGGTCCATGCACACCCGGCCAACCACCGGGCAGCGCTGACCACGCAGGCTTACCCATCCCTTGCCTGTCAGCTGCCTCGGGTAACCGTCGGCGTAACCAATGCGCACGGTAGCCAGTGCGGTGTCCGTTGGGGCGCGCCACAGCCCCCCGTACGAGACCGGCGTGCCGGCCGTCACGCGCTTAACGAACGTGATGGGCGCCTCCAGGCGCATGGCCTGCCTGAGCGGCGGGCCCAGCGCCGCCACGTGTTCACTGGCGTGATGCCCGTAAAGCACGATGCCGGCGCGCACCATGTCGAAGTGTGCCTCGGGGTACGCCACTATGGCGGCCGAGTTGGCGGCGTGCACGAGCGGCGGCTCGATGCCGGCATCGCGTAGTCCCGCGAGAGCAGCGTGGAACCGCTCCAGCTGCAGCAGCGTGAACGACCGGTCCGGCGCGTCGGAGTCGGCGAAATGCGTCCACACCCCGCCGAGTTCGAAGCGCGCGTCGCTGGCGACCAGACGCGCCAGCTCGGCCGCTTCGGCGGCGGGGCGCCCGAGCCGGCCCATGCCCGTGTCTACCCCCAGCTGCACGGAGAGGCGGGCGGGCAGGTCGGCGGCCTGCAGCATGCGCAGCGCCTCAGCGTCGGTAAGCGTCACGCTCACGCCAGCGTCGGCCAGCCGGGTAACGACCTCGGGCTGCCTGACCGGCCCTAACAGCAGGACTCCGGCCCGTACGCCCGCCTCGCGCAGCGTTAGCGCCTCGCCGGGCGTGGCTACCCCGAACCACTCCACCCCCAGCCGCTCCAAGTGCGTGGCTACCGGTACCAGGCCGTGACCGTAGGCGTCGGCCTTGACGGCGGCGAGCACCTTGCGCTCCGTGCCCGCCAGGTGCCTCACCACGCCCAGGTTGTGCGCCAAGGCGCCCAGGTTCACCACGGCGGCGGGCTCGTCTTGTCTCGTCAGCGGTTCCAACTGGTGCGCCTCTCGACCGTTTTGGCGAGCGACGAGGCCATGAGGGTGAGGATGATGTAAAGGATGGCCACCGTGTTGAACGGCGGGAAGACCTCGAAGTTAGCGGCCTGGAACTCGCGCGCCCGCTGCGTGATGTCGCGGACCGAGAGCACCGACAGGAGCGAGGTGTCCTTGAGCATGGCAATGAACTCGTTACCTAGTGGCGGTACCACTATGCGCAGCGCTTGCGGCAGTACCACGTGGCGCGCCGTTTGCCAGTTGGAGAGTCCCAGGCTGCGCGCCGCTTCCGTCTGACCCTTGCCGATGGCCTCGATGCCGGCCCGGAAGATCTCGGCCATGTAAGCGGCGTACCCGAGCGAGATACCCACGATGCCGCGCGTTAGGCGCGACATGTCTATGAAGCC
>JBBAFX010000142.1:0-6124 GCA_041655195.1 Trueperaceae bacterium | reverse complement strand
GGGGCCTTCTGCTCAGCCGTGCGGGCGAGGTAGTCGGCCCAGGCCAGTCCGCGCACCGACATGCGGAACTTCGGGTTGATGAACTCGAGGTTGTCGGCCATGATCTCGAGCGCCGTCTGGCGGATGGTGTTGCCCGTGTTGTAGAGGGCGGTGAACTCGAAGCCCTGCTCCCACACTTGACCGTCGAAGGCGGCGCGGAAGAAGTCTTCGGCGGCTTCCAGGTCGATGGTGCGGATGGGGGCGTCGGCGTTGTAACCGAGGAAGGCGGGGGGCAGGCCCATGGTGAGGACGACGCCGGAGCCTTCGTAGATCTGGTCGACGAACGCCTGGTGGTCGAACAGGTGGGCGAAGGCGCGCCGCACGTTCACGTCGGCGAAGAAGTCGCTGGGGATGCCGTTACCGTCGAGTTGGCCGGAGCCTACGTCTTCGTTGGCTTCGGTGTTGATGTCGAAGTTGAAGAAGACGGAGGTCACGGAGGCGGGGTACCAGCCTTCTTCCATGACGACCACGCCGGGGGCGCCGCGCAGCTGGTTGAGGGCGGCGCGCTCGTTCAGGGTTATGCGGTCGGCGTCACCCTGCTGAAGGGCGAGGATACGGGTGGACTGCTCGTCCACGTACTGGTAGACCACGTTCTGCAGTGCCGGCGCGCCGTCCCAGTAGTTGGGGAAGGCTTGCGCCACCACGGAGTCGTCGGTCCACTCGACCAGGCTGTAGGCGCCGGTGCCGCTCATGTGGGTGTGCATGTACTCGGTGGTGAGGTCGCGGCCGATCCAGTCCTGCCAGGTGGCTTCGGTGCCGTCCCACTGACCGTTGGCGATGGCCCACTCGCTGTCGATGATGCTGAAAGCGGTGTAGGTGAGGATGGGGATGAGGGCCGGGGTCGGGTTGACGAGGTTGACGACCGCTACGAGACCGTCGGGGCCTTCGGGGCAATCGACGATGGCGTCGATCATGTCCCAGGTCACTTCGGCCAGGTAGGCTTCCTTGTCGCCACCGTCGACCTGGGTGCCGAGCCAGTAACCGCCCATGAGGTACGCGGTGGCGCCCTCAGGGTTAGCCGTGACCGCGCCGTAGTTGAACGACCACTCGACGTCCTTGCAGGTCATGGTGTTACCGCTGTGGAACTGAACGTTGGGCCTCAGGTTGAAGGTCCAGGTCAGGCCGTCAGCGGAGGCGCTGTAGTCGGTCGCGAGGGCGGGCACGAACTGGTCGATGGCCTCACCGTCGTAGAGGAAGAGCGTCTCGTAGACGTTCTCGATGATGGCGCCTGAACCGGTGTCGTAACCGCGTGCTGGGTCCAGCGTGACGGGTTCGCCGAAGGTCTGGAAGACGTACGTGTCTGCCGGAGCCTGCGCGAACGCCATGCCGGCCACGAGGAGTAGCCCTGCTAGGAAAGTGGCGTATCTCTTCTTCATCAACTCGCTCCTTCTGGTTCGTTCTCTGCCCCACTCCCGGTCGGGGGTGATGGCGCTGGGGTGTGGAGTGGTCGGCCTGGGTTGTAAACCGGACCCCTTTCCGCGCGCCCGGAGCAGCATGAAGGCATGCACCTAACACACCCTACACACGGTCGGGTCACGACAGAGTCTGACTGACGCAAGGCATAACATACTCTTGGTATTACCTGCTACGTTCCTTGCGCGTGGCTAATCACCTTATCGCATGACCAGAACGATAAACACCGTGATACGTGCCCGAAATCACTGAGCGTTAACTTAAGATGAGGGTTCGGTTAAGGCCGCGAGGCCCGTGACAGCCGGGGGCTTGGGGCCTCAGGAGCCCGGTGGTAGCATTACCGGGTGTTCATTCACCAACTCAAGACCGGCCCCGGACGGCTCGCCTCGCTCGTCCTCGGCGCCCTGCTCCTCGTGCCCCTTACCGGCTGCTTGGGCCGGCCGGACGCGCTGGCGCCCGTCATCGCCATAACCGAGCCGCGCAGCGGCACGACCCGCAGCACCGACAACCTGCGCATCAGCGGTTACGCCATGGACGATTCCGGCATCGCCTCTATTCGTGTCGACGGCGCCGACCTATTGGCCAGCGAGTTCTACGCTTCCGAGCGCGGCAAGGGGCTCGTGCAGTTCGCCTTCACTAAACCCAACCTCGCCGACGGCGAGCTCACCCTGCTGCTCGAGGTCACCGACGTTACGGGCCGCACCACCACCGAGCGTTACGTGCTGACGCTGGACGCCACTCCGCCCACTGTGGAACTCACGCAGGTGGCGCCCCAAGCCGGGGGCCGCGTTCTGGTGGAGGGCGTAGCGCGCGACAACATGCGCCTGTCGAGCATCCGCATCAACGGCGTGCCGCTGGCGTTCACGCCGGGCACCGAGTTCGCCTTCTCCGTGTTGGTCGACAACGTGGACGGCGGCGAGGTGGTCGTGGAGGACGGCGCGGGCAACGTCATCTCGAGGCCCCTACGATGATCACCGCCACCAGAGTCCTGAAAGTGAGCACCAGTGATCTGCTCAGCGCGCCCGGCTCAGTGCCCACGCTCGATCTGGAAACAGCTCACGGCAACACCGATCTGCTGAAGCTCCTCGACCTGCTGGGTTTGGCGGGGCCGTTCACGGTGGAGAGCCCGTGGGAGCTTCGCGACCCGGCGGGCACGCACCTGATTCACGCCGGTGGTTACGCGGCCGTGCCCTTCGGCGAGGCCTACCCGCCACTCGTTGAGTTCGTGACCGAGTTCCTGGCCGCCAACCAGCAGCTCGGGCTACCGCAGCAGTCGCTGAGCGAGTGGCGCGCAGCGCTCGAGACCAACCTCGTGTCGTTACTGGCGTCGGTCGCTCCTGAGCACGCGGACAGCAAGGTCTACTTCGGCAACTCGGGCGCGGAGGCCATCGAAACGGCTATCAAAATGGCGCGCGCCGCCCGGCCTGGGGCCACCACGTTCATCAACTTCCAGCGCGCTTACCACGGCAAGACGACGGGCGCGCTGGCGCTGACCCCTAACGACGAATACCAGGAACCGTTCCGTCCCCTCGCGCCCGACGTGGTCACCCTCCCGTACGGCGACCTTGACGTGCTGCGCAGCACGCTTACCCGCCTGGGTAAGCAGGCGTGCGCCGTGGTCGTGGAGCCGGTGCTGGGTGAGGGCGGCGTCATAAGGCCGCCAGCGGGCTTCCTCAAGGGCCTCGGCGAAGCCGCCGCTAGCCACGGCGTGCTGGTCATAGCCGACGAGATCCAGACCGGCCTCGGCCGCACCGGCCACTGGTTCGCCAGCGTGGCCGACGGCCTGGTGCCCGACATCGTTACGCTCGCCAAACCGCTCGGCGGGGGGCTGCTGCCGGTCAGCGCTACCATCGCCCGTAAGGCCGTTTTCCAGGCGCTGCTCCCCGGCCTGGCCTCCAAGCGGCACTCCTCCACCTTCAGTGGCGGCACTCTCGCTATGGCGGTGGGACTCAAGTCGCTGGAGCTGCTGGTGGAGGGCGGGTACGACAAGCGCTCAGCCCAGGCGGGTGAGTACGGCCTCGGGCGCCTGCAGGCCATGGCGGAGCGGAACCCCAACCTCATCGAGAGCGTCCGCGGCGCGGGCATGCTGTTCGCTATCTCGCTCAAGCCCGTGGTCGGCTTCAAGGTGCCGGGCGTGTCGGAAGAGGACGTGCAAACGCTCGCGGCCGCCCTCATGCTCCGCGAACTGCACGGCGCGGGGGTACACGGTTGCTACAGCAACAACGCTCACCGCACCATGCGCCTCACGCCGGCCCTTAACATCCCGCAGGAACTGCTGGCGCAGATGTTCGACCGCGTGGAAGGCTTGGTGGAGCGCACCCCTAACTCGTTCGCCATGCTGCGGCGCCTGCCCATGCCGAGGATGCTGGCGCTAGCGCGGCTGGCGTTCTAGCCAACAGGGAGAGTCACGCCGATGCGTTCCCCCCGAACCGTACGGCGCGTGCCGCGCGTGCCGCACCTAGCGCTGCTGGCGCTGGGCGCCGCCTGGGTGGCGGTGCTGGTGGCGGGCTCCGTCGGCGGCGCCCAGTCCATCTCGCGTTACCTGCCGGGGGTCGACACCTCGCTGCCAGGTTCGGCTCTTTACGCCGCTCACTGCCTCGCCTGTCACGGCCCGACCGGGCAGGGGCTCGACGAGTCGCGGGCGCGTTTCCCCGCCGATCACCAGCAGTGCACGCGCTGCCATAACCCCCGTAACCCGCCCACCCTGCATGAGCACCACGCGCCTAACGACCTGGCCGTCTTCTCGCTCGGGCAGCCCACGGCTCTTGCCAACAGCGATTACTTGGTGAGGTTCCCGACGCTGGCCGCCCTTGAGGGTTACGTGCAGGCCGCCATGCCGCGCTGGGATCCCGGCAAGCTGACGGCCGCGGAAGCGCGCGAGGTGAGCCTCTACACGCTGCACCTGAGCGGTTCCGTACCGGCGAGCCTGCTGGGGGCTTTCATGGCAGGCGAGGCCGACTTCAGCGCGCTAGACGCGCGCTCGGTACCGCTCGGGCGCTGACCAGTCCTTATTCCGCCTGCAGCCGCCTCGGGTCCAGAGCGTCGCGCAGGCCGTCGCCCACCAGGTTGAGCGCCAGCACCGTAATGACGATGGCGAGTCCCGGGAAGGTGACGGTCCACTGAGCGTCGCGGATGTAGGGCCTGGCGGCGTTCAGCATGCTGCCCCACTCGGCGGTGGGCGGCTGCGCGCCCATGCCCAGGAACGAGAGCCCGGCGGCCGCCAGGATGGCGCCGGCCAGCGACAGGCTCACTTGCACGATGACGGGCCCCAGCGAGTTGGGTATCACGTGCTTGAGAATGACGCGGGAGTCGCGGGAGCCGACGGCTTCTGCCGCCGTCACGTAATCCATCTCGCGGACGGTGAGCACGGCGCTGCGCATGATGCGCGCGAACGCCGGCACGGTGGCTATGCCCACCGCGATCATGACGTTCACTATGCTCGGCCCGAGCGCCGCCACGATGGCTAACGCCAGTAGGAAGGCGGGTAGGGCCAGCAGCACGTCGACTATGCCTGAGATGACGTTGTCGAGCCAGCCGCCGTAGAAGCCGGCCAGCAGGCCCAGCAGGCCGCCGATGCCGAGGGCTATGCCTACGGAGATGAACCCGATACTTAGCGACACGCGGCCGCCGTGGATGATGCGCGAGAAGACGTCGCGCCCGAAGTTGTCGGTGCCTAAGATGTTTTCGGCTGAGGGCGGTGACAGGCGGTTGCGGAGGTTCTGCCGGTTGGGCGGGTAGGGCGCCAGCCAGTCCGCGAAGATGGCCGAGCCGAAGATGATGACCAGGAGGAAGCCGCCGAAGACCGCCCGCTGGTTGCGGGAGATGAACCGGCCTAAGCCCTTGCGGGGCGGCTTGACCCGCGTCTCGGTGGTGGAGCTGTTGACTTCGTTGGACATCTAGCTGTACCTCGTGCGTAGGCGCGGGTCTAAGTAGGCGTAGAGAACGTCCGTGAAGAGGTTCACGAGCGCGTACATGACGGCGAACACCATGACCACGCCCTGGATGACGGGCATGTCGCGGGCGTTGATGGCTTCCACCGCCAGGCGTCCCACCCCGGGCCAGTTGAAGATGGTCTCGGTGATGACCGCTCCGGAGAGCAGACCGCCGAACTGCAGGCCAATGACGGTGACCACGGGGATCATGGCGTTGCGCAGCGCGTGGGCGTAGACGACCTTGTTACGCACGAGGCCCTTGGAGCGCGCGGTCCTGACGTAATCCTGCGTGAGGGTCTCGAGCATGGTGCTGCGGGTCATGCGCGTGATGGAGGCTATGGCGCTGGTGCCGAGGGTGAGGACCGGCATGACGTAATACTGCCAGCCCCCGAAACGCCCTGAGGCTGGCAACCACTCCAGCACCAGCGTGAAGAGGATGATCATCATGAGGCCCTGCCAGAATACGGGCATGGCGAGGCCCAGGAACGCGAGCACGGTGGCGACGTGGTCGGCTATGGAGTCCCGCCGTGTGGCAGACATGACGCCTAGCGGCACGCCTACAGCGACGGCCAGTAACGTGGCCAGCACCGCCAGTTCTATGGTCGGTCCGATGCGTTGGCTTATCTCCGCCGTCACCGGCCTTGAGGAGCGGATGGACCGCCCGAGGTCGAACTGCACCATGCGGCCCAGCCACCTGACGTACTGGATATGGGGCGGTTGGTCGAGCCCTAGGCGCAAGC
>JBBAFX010000141.1:0-6139 GCA_041655195.1 Trueperaceae bacterium | reverse complement strand
TTATCGCGAACTATGGACTCGAAAAAGCGTAGGGTTCCGCAAGGGTATGTAGGTGATCTCGGCGGGTCTACCTAGTCCAACAACTCCATCAGCCGTGCCATCTCCACGGCTGTTACGGCGGCCTCGGTGCCCTTGTTGCCCACCTTGCCGCCCGCGCGGTCCAGCGCCTGCTCCATGGTGTCGGTCGTCAGCACACCGAAAATGACTGGCACGCCGCTCACCTCAGCCGCGCGCGCCACGCTGCCCGCCACCATGCTGCTCACGTGATCGAAATGACTCGTAGCGCCGCGCACCACCGCGCCCAACGTGATCACCGCATCGAAATCGCCCGAGCGCGCCAACTTCTGCGCCACCACGCCGATCTCCACCGCGCCCGGCACCCACACCACCGTTACGTCGCCCTCATCGGCGCCGTGCCGGCGCAAACCGCTCAACGCGCCCTCCAGCAACCTGCCCGTAACCAAATCATTGAAGCGGCTGACCACCACCGCGAACCGCAAGCCCGCGCCGTCCAAACCGCCCTCGAGCACCGTCACAAGACGACCCTCGCCTCGAGACTGAGGCCAACGAACGCACGAGCGCGCACCGAAAACGCCCTCACTGCAAGCTGACGTCGAGAACGATGTCCTCAACCGAAGGGGTCATGTCGAAAACAGCCGTATCCCCCGGCCAACGCACGGTGAACACGTTCCAGCCCGGCTGCATCTGCAGCTCCACGCCCGCCGCCGTGAGAGTCGCGGCGCGGTCCACGTACAGCAACGTGTAAAAGCCGATGGGGTTATCAAGGTTAGTGATGCCGATGTACGTGCGGTCCACCAAGCGGTCGAAAAGGTTGTTGCCGTTCTCGTCCACGTAGATGTTGATGCGGGCCACCGCCACGTTCACGTCATCCGGCGCCACGCGGTACTCGTTCTGCAGCCCCGGCAGGATGACGCTGCCGCTACGGAACGGGCGCAGGTGCTCAGAAGGAATCTCGCCCGGAGTGATGCGGAAAGTACCCGCCACCGGCACAACGGAAGCGACCTGCAGGCCCCACACGTTATCGGCGTCCACCACGTGGATGGCCACGAGAGTGTTCTCGGCCAGAGGCTCCGTGCTCTGGATCAACCCGCTTAGAACAGCGCCCTGCTGCGCAAAAGCCACAGGTAGCACCATGGCAAACACCAGCATCGCGGTGAAAAGCAGTCTTCTCATCAAAGTCTCCAAGTCAGAAAAGGGTAGCACGGGCGGTCTGAAGGCCGTCCGGCAGAAGGGGCACGACTAAGCACGTCCAAGCGACCTAACGAAACGAGCGCCGCGCTGGGACGGGCTTCCGGCATCGCCCAGAGTCATATCACATCATCCCCACACCAAGTTGCAGCCATGGTGAGTGAAGGAAGCGACGCGTTAACCAGCCCCTTAACGCTCCGCGGGAGCTTCGTAACCATCCGGATGCGCCTGGTGCCACGCCCAAGCCGACGCCACCATCTCCTCCAAACCCTCCCGGGCAGGAGCCCAACCCAGCTCGGCACGAGCCTTACTGCTATCGGCCACCAGCACCGGCGGGTCGCCCGCCCGGCGCGGCGCGGCCACCTCAGGAATAGTGGCGCCCGTCACCAACCGGCACACGTCAATCACCTCACGCACCGAGTAACCGCGCCCGTTACCGAGGTTATAAACGCGCTCGTCACCCGGCTGCAGCGCCTCCAGCGCCAGCACGTGAGCGTCCGCCAGGTCCTGCACGTGCACGTAATCGCGCACGGCGGTGCCGTCCGGCGTCGGGTAATCGTCACCGAACACGGCAATATGCTCACGCTTGCCCGCCGCCACCTGCAGCGTTAACGGAATGAGGTGGCTCTCGGGCCGATGATCCTCGCCCCGCAGCTCGCTAGCGCCCGCCGCGTTGAAGTACCGCAGCGCCGCGAAACCGAACTCGCTCGTGCGCGCCAACCAACCGAGCGCGCGCTCGATGAGCAGCTTCGACTCGCCGTACACGCTCTCCGGCCTGAGCGCGGCGCTCTCCGGTATCGGCACGGCGTCCGGGGTGCCGTAAACGGCCGCCGTGGACGAGAGCACGAAGCGCTTCACGCCCCACCGCGCCAGCGTGCCGAGCAGCGTCAACGTGCCCGCCGTGTTGTTACCGAAGTACTTCATGGGGTTAGACATGGACTCCCCCACCAGCGAGAACGCCGCGAAGTGCAGCACCGCTTCGGCCCCCAGATCGTTCACGGCGTACGCCACCATGTCCGGATCGGCCACGCTGCCGTGCACGAACGGCACGCCGTCCGGCACGGAGCTGCGGTGACCAGTGCTGAGGTCATCCAGCACGATCGGCTCGTGACCCCTCGCCAGCAGGGCCTCCACGGTTACCGAACCTATGTAGCCGGCGCCGCCGGTGACCAACACCTTCATGAGTTAGAGACCCTAACTTCCATGGGCAGAAGTGTAAGCCACCCAGGACCTCCGCAGCGGCCCGCAAAAGGGCGATACTTGAGGCCACAGGAGGGCAGCATGACCACGCCTACCAACCCCACACCCGCGGGTACGACCAGCACGTCCACCGTGAACGCGGGGCAGATCTGGTTCGACGGCAAGCTCGTACCCGAAGCCGAAGCCAAGGTCTCCGTCATGACGCACGCGCTGCATTACGGCACCAGCGTCTTCGAGGGCATCCGCGCCTACAAGACCGACCGCGGCCCCGCCATCTTCCGGCTGCGCGAGCACGCCAAACGCCTGCTCGACTCCGCGCGCATACTGCTGATGCGCTCGCCGGTCAGCGTCAACGACATCGAGGACGCCATCATCCAGACCGTGCGCGCCAACGGGTTGCAGTCAGGTTACGTGCGGCCGCTCCTCTGGTACGGCGCCGAAAGCCTCGGCATCAACCCCGGCCGCAACCAGGTGCACTTCATGGTGGCCACCATGCCGTGGGGCAGTTACCTGGGCGAGGACGTGGTGCGCCAAGGCGCCAAGCTCATGACCAGCTCGTGGCGGCGCAGCCCGGGCGACGTCATGCCCACCAAGTCCAAGGCCGGCGGCAACTACATAAACTCCGTGCTCGCCAACCAAGAAGCGCGCGACAACGGCTTCGACGAGGCGCTGCTCCTCGACAAGCAAGGCTTCGTAGCCGAAGGCTCAGGCGAGAACGTCTTCTTCTTCATAGACGACGTGCTCTACCCCATAGCCCACTCCGTCAACCTGCGCGGCATAACCCGCGACAGCGTCATCCAGATCGCGCGATCCCTGGGCCACAAGATCAAGCCCACCATGGCCACGCGCGACGAGCTGTACATAGCCGACGAGATCTTCCTGGTGGGCACCGCCGCTGAGGTCACGCCCGTGGCCAGCCTCGACCGCAGGCCCATCGGCACCGGCCGCGCCGGCGAACGCACCCTCGCCATCCGCCAGCGTTACCTCGAGGTCGTCACCGGCAAGGTGCCCGAGTTCGACAGCTGGCTCACTTACGTCGGCCAGTAACCTCCAGCCGCAACGCGTGAGGGCCAAACCTTGACTGGCCTGGCCCTCGCGCTGGTGTTCGGATCGGCTTTCATCCACGCCGCCTGGAACCTGCTCGCCAAAAGGGCAGCGGGCGGCGTGGAGTTCGTGTGGCTCATCGCCCTCATGGTCACCGTCTGTTACGCGCCCGTGCTAGGCGTGTACGTTTGGCTGGAGCGGCCCGTGTTCACCCTGCAGCACGCGCTGCTGGCGGTGGGCTCGGCCATCATCCACGTCTTCTACTTCGTGTCGTTACAGCGCGGCTACCGGGCGGGCGACCTGTCGCTCGTCTACCCCCTAGCGCGCGGCAGCGGCCCCGCGCTGGCCACCCTCCTAGCGGTCGTTTTCCTGGGCGAGAGTCCCGGGCTGCAAGCGCTGGCCGGCACGCTGCTGGTGGTGGTCAGCGTCTTCGTGCTGGCTGGCAGCGGCGGCAAGGCGGACCGTCAGGGCGGCGCCGCCGCTAGGCGCGCCGTGGTCTACGGGCTGGTGACGGGCGTGTTCATCTCGCTGTACACCACCTGGGATGGTTACGCGGTGGCGCACGCCGGCGCGGTGCCGGTGGTGTTCATGCTGGTTAGCGAAGCCGTGCGCACCGCGATACTCGCGCCCATCGCGCTGCGTAACCGCCCGGAAGTGGCGCGCATCTGGCGAGAAGCGAAGGGCGCCACCATCGGGGTGGCGCTCCTCAGCCCGCTCGCTTACCTGCTGGTGCTGACCGCCATGCAGTTCACTCCAGTAAGCCTGGTGGCGCCAACGCGCGAGATAAGTATCCTCATCGGCACCGTCTTAGGCGCGCGGCTCCTCTCCGAAGGGCACTGGCGCCGGCGCTTACTCGGGGCCGCGGGCATGATGGCGGGCGTAACGCTGCTGGTGCTGGCGTGACGTTGCTTGACGCTGGTGGCGCTGGCGTGACGTTCGCGGCTCAGTTGGCGCTAACGTCTGGCGCTCCCGCGCGCTTCCGTAGGCGCGCGCTCATGCGCCGCATGTTCGTGTGGTTGACCCAGTGCTGACCGTGCCGCGGGCGGCGTTCGCCGTCCTGGTAACCGGCGCGGCGCATGCGGTCGGATAGGGCCTGCGAGGTGGGTCCGCTAGTGCGGGCCATTAGGGTGGCGTGGGCGTGAGTGTACATGTTCCCTCCTAGGGAGTACCCGCTGTAAGCGGGTCTGAGCGTGCGTTCCACGCGCCACCGGGCGCCAGCTTGCGCCGCCTGCGCAGCCGGGGCCGGGCCGTGAAGGCCCACGCCACGAGCTCGCGCGGGTGGGTTGCCGCGGTGGTGCGGTAGGTCTAAGTCCGTTTCGAGGTTCGGGTTGCCGCCTGCCTGCGTACTGGCGCGTGCCGGGCGCGCATTGCGCCCTGCGGGGCCGGCGATCCTACTTCTGCTTGCCTCTGCTTGCTGAACGGGTGAGGAACCGGCGTGGCCAGGTTCTGTGCCGCGTTCTTGCTGGCCGGGGCGGCCGCTGGCGGTGCCGCTCCGGTGTCCAGCGCTTATCCTAACAGCAGTTAGTCCCGGTTCATGTTGCCTAATTACGTCAGGGAGCGGTTTCCGGGCACTCCTGGGAGGCGGAGATGACCAACTCCATACCCGCAGCGGTTAGCACCTTCGTGCGCGCCAACGGCGTCACGCTGCACGTGCGCGCCGACGGTCACGGCGCCGGCTCGAGCGGTGCTACCGACACAAGCGGCGCTACCGGCTCAGGCGGCGCGGTCGGCCCACGCGACTCTGTCGGCTCAAGCCGCACGGTTCCCATCCTGTACCTACACTCGTTAGGCGCCGACCTACGGATCTTCGACCAGGTGGTGGCCCGCCTTCCGGACCACACCCACCTGCGCCTAGACCTGCGCGGCCACGGCCTCTCGGACGCCCCCACCGGCGCCTACACCATCCAGCAGCTGGCTCAGGACGCGCTCGCCGTACTGGACGCCGCTGGGGCCGCCCGGGCCGTGCTGGTCGGCGTTTCGGTGGGAGGCATGGTGGCGCTTAGGGCGGCCCTCGACCATCCCGAGCGGGTGGCGGGCCTGGTGCTCTCGAACACCGCCGCCAAGATAGGCGACGAGGACGTGTGGCGCGCCCGGGTCGACATCGTGACCGAGCAGGGCGTGGGTTCGCTGGCCGACAGCACGCTGCTGCGCTGGTTCCCCGAGGAGTTCCGGCTGGCCAACGACGCGCTTATCGACGGCCTCACCAACATGATCGCTCGCACCAGCGCAACCGGCTACGCGGGCGTGTGCGCCGCGCTCGGCGCTGAGGACTTACGCGGGCGGCTACAGGAACTGAAGCTCCCGACCTTAGTGGTTGGCGGCAGCCACGACCTATCAACGCCCCCGCCGGTGGTGGCCGAGCTGGCGAGCGCCCTACCGAACGCCCAGCTGGAGGTCATAGACGACGCCGGGCACCTGCCCATGGTGGACGCGCCGGAGCGGTTCGCCGCGCTGCTCGAGCGCTACCTGACAGAGCGCAACTCGGACCAGAACAAACTGAGACAGAACAACCTGGGACAGAACAACTCGGGACAGAACGGCTCGGTGCACAACCAACCGCATGAGCACGCAACGAACGCACCCAACGAGGAGGATGACCGCCGTGGCTGAAGCGTCCGCCTGGAGCGCGATGGTGAACGAACCGACTGGAACGAACCCGCATAAAGGCGGCAGCGGAGCCACCGAG
>JBBAFX010000140.1:0-6146 GCA_041655195.1 Trueperaceae bacterium | reverse complement strand
GAAGCGGATGACGTGGTGCTCAACCCCGATTACGCCTACCCCGCCTACGGCGTGCCGTCCGATGAGACCAACGACGCCATCCGCCTGGCCGCCCGCACCGAAGGGATGATGACCGACCCGGTCTACGAAGGCAAATCGATGCAAGGCATGATCGACCTGGTGCGTAAGGGCTTCTTCGAGCCCGGCGCGCGTGTGCTGTACGCGCACTTGGGCGGCGTGCCGGCTATCAACGCTTACAGCTACATCTACCGCAACGGCTAAGTCGCTTAGGGCAGGGGTGGTTACTTACGACCCGTTCCGCCTGACGGCGGTGCCGCTGCACCCACAGTTCGCCTATTCCACCTGCTAAACTAAGTCGGACTAAGGTAAGCGTGAGAGGAACCAAGGCGATGAAGAACGACATTGTCAACGTCCATTACGCCAAGACGCATCTATCCAGGCTCCTGGAGCGGGCGAACGCTGGCGAGGTCATCATCCTTGCGAAAGCAGGAAAGCCGTACGCCAGGCTAGTGCCACTGGAATCAGAGGTGGCACTGGCTCCGACGCTCGGCCGCCTAGCGGGCAAACTTGAGCCTATAGACGACGCCGTATTCTTCGACCCGCTACCGGAAGATGAACTTGAGTCGTGGGAGTCAGCGAACGGCCCGTGAAGCTTCTGTTAGATACACACGCTTTCATCTGGGCGATCGCTTCTCCAGAGCGTTTGTCGAGGCGGGCTGCCGAAGCGTTGCGCGCTACAGGAAACCAGCTTCACCTCAGCAGCGCTACACCGTGGGAGTTGGCCACCAAGTTCCGAATCGGCAAACTTCCAGAGGCAGCTCGGATTCTTGATGACCTCGACAGTCTGGCCGCTGATCTGTTGGCGAGGCAGTTGCCCATCACACACGCACACGCAATGCGCGCGGGCTCCTTGAAGGCGGACCACCGCGATCCGTTCGACCGAATGCTCGCGGCGCAGGCGCAACTCGAAGGCATGCAGGTAGTCACTCGCGACCCGGCGTTCCAAGGGCTGGGTGTAGATGTCCTTTGGTAGGCCGCGATTAGTGAAAAGTCTGATAACTCGTCTTATCCGACCAATGCAATCATGCCGTAGATGAGCTCTGACGACCCCCACACCGCTACGCCCAGCCGCACGTTACAACGCTTCGACGGCGACAAGATCTCACGCGCCGAGAGCTGGGCCGCGCTACCCAACGACGCGCTCAGGCGCCGCGCCGCAGCCGCCGCCAATACGCGCGACCCCGAGGAACTCTGGGCGCTCACCGAGGCGTACATGTTCCTGCACGGCTCCAAAGGCGCCAAAGCCAGCCAGCACACGCTGCGGACTTACAGGCGCGGCGTGCTGGACCTGCTCACGGCTTGGGGCGGCGAGAACCTGCTGCGGCCGTCCCGCGACGCGGGCGTGATGTACCTGCGGCGCCTGGAGGCCGGCCTGAAGCCAGACGGCACGCCGGCCGCCAAACCGCCGTCCGCCGCCACGCTGCAGGTGAAGCTGGCCGCCGCCCGCACCTTATACAGGGCCCTGCGCTGGTCGGGTGCAACGGAGGCGCGGCCGTTCGAAGACGTACGCGCCGCCAAGGACCCCACACCCGCATGGGAGAAACGCCGGCCGTACACGGACGCCGAAGTCGAGGCGCTCCTAGAGCTGGCGGAGCCAGCGGAACGCGTCATGGTGCTGCTTGGCGCCCACGGTGGGCTCCGCATCGGCGAGATGACGGACCTGGAGTGGCGCGACATAGACCTGAGCAAACGCACGCTGCGGGTGCGTTCCGGTAAAGGCGGCAAGGCCGCCACGGTGAGCCTCACAGGCCGGCTTCGCGACGCCCTAGCGCTGCTGCGAGCCGAACCTAACGAAGCTAACCGTCAGCGCGGCTCCGAGCTCGTGCTGCCGTGGGCCTCCGATCACGCCCGGCGCCGATTCAGGCAGCTGTGCCAACGCGCCGGGGTCGATTATCAAGGCGCGGGCGTCCACGGGCTACGGCACGCGGCCGGCACGCGCTACTACCAGCAGACCAACGACCTGGGCCGCGTGGCCGCGCACCTACGCCACGCCGACATTCAGACCACGCGCATCTACGCCAAGATCGGCACTAAAGCCATCCAGGACGACATCGAGGAATGGTGAGCGGACCCAACGGCGGCGCTGGGACGCTTCAGCTAAGCCGCTTCAACTGAAGCGCCGGCGCGTCATGGCGCCCCACTTGCCCCGACTGCTACGTATGCGGAACATAGCAACGACCCTAACGACCGCTAACCACTGGCGATAACCGAAGTTCTCCGTAAGTACCGCCACTAACAGGCGAAAGCGGTTACCGACGCCCTTCGGAGAATGCCGCAGCGTCTGATCCAGCGCCGCGCTAGCGAGACCGACGAGCATGCCGTAGAACACGGTCAGGGCGAGGAACGCTGCCACGAAGGGCAGGTCCAGACTATTGGTCACCGCCAAGTAGATGATCAGCAGGTAACCGAGCACCTCGAGTACAGGCGAGATGCCTTCCACGAACCAGATGTACGGCAGAGCCAAGCTCCCGATGCGCCCGTAACGCGGTCTGAACAGCATGCCGCGGTGCCGCCACAGCGTCTCCCACAAACCCCTATGCCAGCGGTCGCGTTGCCCACGCAAGATCCTGGCTTCCTCCGGGACCTGCGTCCAGCACACGGGATCTATCAGGAACTCCAACCTGTAAGGCAGCCCCAGGTCCCGGTAGTGGCGGTGCAGCCGGATCGTAAGCTCGAGGTCTTCCCCGACCGTGTCAGTGCGCAGACCGCCGACTTCCAGTAACGCGGAGCGGCGGAATATGCCGAACGCACCGGAGATGGAGATGAGGCAGCCCACCGCGCTCATGGCCGTGCGCGCCGCCATGAACGCCCGAACGTACTCGAGGAACTGCCAGCGCGCTATGAAGTTGCGCGGAGTGCGCGGCTCCTTCACTGCGCCGCCCACCACCACCGCTTCGTTCACCACGCGGATGGTGCCGCCAACGCCAAGCAAAGTCGGCGTGTCCAGGAAACGGGTACCAATGGTGCGCAGGGCGCCCGGGTCGATCAAGCTGTCGGCGTCGGTCAGCACCACAAGCGGGTACTTGGCCTGCTCCAGCGCGGCGTTCAGCGCGTCTGCCCTGCCGCCGTTCAGCTTGTTTATCACGACCAGGTTCGCGTAGCTCGTGCTGCGGTACGCGCCCAACACCTCAGTGTGCTCGGCGAACCTGCGTGGGCTGACCCCGCTGGGTACGAGACCGAAAGCCTCCGTGAGCACGCTTAGCGTCGAGTCCTTGGAGCCGTCATTAGCGACGATCACCTCGAACTCCGGATAGTGCATCGCCAGCAGGCTCTTCAAGCTACTAACGATGGTTTCCTCTTCGTTATAGGCGGGAATCAGGAAGCTCACCGGCAAGAACGTGGCGTTGCGCATGAGGACCTTCTCCTCAAGCTCAGACGAACGCCGACCCCTCAGAAGCACCGACCGCGCAGCCAGCACGAGGCTGACCGCGCTGGTTCCGTTGACGATCATGAACGCCAGCAGCACGAAGAGTTGTAGGAGATCCGCGACGCTCACGGTCAGGCCCGAGCCGTAGCAGCCGTAAGCGCGGTGAGCCCGGTGGCCTCACGGCTGTCCTCGGGGCGGGCTGCAGCCGGTCCATCAAGGTCGCGCTGCAGCATGGCGGCCATGTCCCGTGCGAAAGGGTCAGGGTGAGAGGCCGCGGCTCGGCGCAACTCGTGCGCGCCAGCGGCTCCGCAGGCGGCGAGCGCTTTGGCGGCCGCGAACCTCACGTCGAAGGTGCGATCTGCCAGCAGCTCCCACAGGTCGCCCAGAGCGACCGTTTGCGGGGCGCCAACCAAGGCGTGCGCCGCCTGCACACGCACGCCGTCATGACGGTCGAGCCTGGCCGCCCTTACCGCCTCTAAAGCCTCGCTCGGCACGGTGCCGAGCTGCGCCAACGCCCTAAGCGCCGCTGCCAGCGTCTCCCCTTCCAGCCCGCCCTTCAGCGCGGCGGTTACCGTTTGGGCCGCGCTTTCCGGGTGGGAGGTGCCTAGCGCATCGAGGGCGGCGGCCCACATAGCGTCGGGCAGGGACCGCGTCAGCAACTCCGCGCAAAGCCAAACCGTGTGCTTCCCCGCACCAGCGAGAGCCGCGGACAGGAACGGCCGGTGGCCGGCTGTGAAGGTCGCATCGGCGTACGCCTGCAGGCAGGCCAGCACTTGTATGCCGGTTTCCCCTAGCTCATTGGCGCCGGCCAGCGTTCGGCTCGCGCCAAGCACGCCTGCCCTGACCGTCCGCGGGTTGGCGCTGAGAACGGCGCGCTTGAACAGAGGCAATGCGGCCGGTGCGGCTAACCACGCCAGCCGCTCCAGGGCTGCAACGCGTTCGCCTTGCCCTAACCCGCGCCTGCTCTCGGCTCGGGCCATGTCAGCAGCTATGAGCCCGCAGGCCTGCACTGCGTTCCTGATCCGCGCCGCCGCCTCACCGCTCATGTCCTGAAGTATCAGCGCCGCGGCTTGGCTGGCTGCCCGCTGCTCGCCCGGGCTCACGGCAACTGGGGGCGGGTCTCCCCCAGCCACAGCAGCCCAACTGCCTAACCACGCCTGCACCCGGCGCGTCTCGGCCGACGATGTCATGAGCCCGGCGAAGACCAGCGCGACATGCAGTAAGCAGATAAGGCTGAGCGCCACGCCGACCCCACCGAGCGCGACCACCACCGAGCGCCACGCAACGGCCTGATCGCCAGGGGCTAGGAACTGCAGCAGCAGCGCGCCCATGGTTACGGCGATGGCGCTGGCCGCGGCCAGGATAAGCCCGAAGATCGCGGCGATCTTCAGTTCGTTCATTCAGAGAAGAGCGTCGGCGACCGCGTCGAGGGCAGGTGGAGAATGCCGCTCCGGCGCGTGCACTGAACGCTGCTCGGCCCCCTGGCCCGCCGCCAGGCGCACCTAGTGCGCCGACCGCTCTACCCGTGCTAGCAAGATGCGCATGTCGACCGGTTTGAGGACGATGTCGACGGCCCCCTGCGCGAACGCTCTCTCCACCTGTTCGGCTCCGACCAGGTTAGACACCACCACCACGGCGCTGCCGGCTTCGGCGAACACGCTAACGTTGTCGAGGCCACAGCCGTCGGGTAGTTGGATGTCTAGCACCACCGCGGCTGGGGCTGGCTGCTGCGCCAAGGCTGCGTGCGTGGACGCCAGATCCTCGAACGTTTTAACCCGCCACCCTGCGCGCTCGAAGGTCTGCGCCACGAGTAGCCTAACGGCCTCGGAATCATCGACGACCCACACCGCTCGAGAAGTCTCACGCTCAGCTGCGGCGCTGACGGACTGCCGCCCAAGATTTCGCATAGTGGCATGCTACGACCAGAGTCGCTACCTCAGATGATGTGTTCCTCACACGCTTTCAGGGGTTGTGAGTGTGAATAACGGACCCTGAGTACCTGACTCAGCGGACGCCTATGGCCGAGGCTTGGGGGCGTCCGACTATTGTTCGGGTGCGGTCCAGCTCAGCACGGTACCGTCGCGAACGCTCACCGGCCCGGTCGGCGTCTCAACTAATAGAGCGCCATCCGCGCCGACGCCCAGCGCGGTGCCGGACACGGTGCCAGACACCGTGCCGGTTACGGTGCCGGACACCGCGGCTTGTGCCGTTTTCACCGTCACGCTGCGGCCAGCCAGGTGGTCGAGCAGCGCCCAGCGCGCGGCCAACGTGGTGCCTGCTGTGCCAGGCGCCGTTGGTCCTGCCGTGCTTTCTAGTGCCATGCTTTCTAGCGCCGCCCGCGCTGCTCGCAGCACGAGCTCGTTCACGTAATGCACGTCCCACCCCCTCAGAGCGGACGCTCCGGTAGGAACGGGATTGTTGACGTTGAGACCAATACCGACCACCAAGTGCCCTTTGCTGTACTCGCTTAGAACTCCCGCCAGCTTGCCTTCACCCAGGTACAGGTCGTTCGGCCACTTAACGGTCACGGCGGCGCCGGCCGAGCGCAACTCTTCGGCTAGGTGCAGGGCGAGGATCAGCGTTACGTGCGGTCGCATCAGCGCCCCGCCCCAACGGTCCCGCACGGCGAAGCTCTGGTAACTACCGCCCGGCAGGCTCGCCCACGCCTTGTCGCTTCTGCCTCTCCCCGCCGGCTGTTCCAGCGCGCGCACGACGAGGC
>JBBAFX010000139.1:0-6211 GCA_041655195.1 Trueperaceae bacterium | reverse complement strand
ACACCTGCCCGAGCACGCTGACCGCATCCGCATCCTCTACGGCGGCAGCATGAAGCCCAGTAACGCTGCGGAGCTACTGGCTAAGTCCGACGTGAACGGCGGCCTCATCGGCGGAGCCAGCCTGGAACTGGCCGACCTGCTGGCCATAGAGAAGGCCACGGTGGACCTGTGAGCGCCAAAGCGACCTTCAACGACCGCCTGAACCGCCTGCGCGAGCGGCTCGCGGCCACAGGCGCCGACGCGCTGCTAGTGACCACCCCCGCCAACGTGCGCTACCTCTCCGACTTCGGCACCCCTGAGGACGCCGTGGTGCTGGTACGCAATGCGGACGCCGTGCTGCTGACCGACGGGCGTTACACCGCCCAGGCGCAGGAGCAGTCCGCGCTGCCGTTCGAGACAGTCACCGGCCTGGTGGAAGCCGCCGCCGAGCGCGCGGGCCCCAGCAAGTTGGCGGTCGAGGGCGACGCCATGAACCTCACCCAGTACCGCAGCCTGGCCAAGCAGCTCGGTTACGAACCCATCGTAACCGAGGGGCTCTTCACGCCCCTACGCCTGGTTAAGAGCGCGGACGAGATCGACAAACTGCGCGAGGCTGCCCGCATCACCGACCTGGCGTTCGAGGCGGCGGTAGCCATGATGCGACCCGGCGTGACCGAGGTGGAGGTAGCGCTCGAGCTCGAACGCACCATGCGCCTGAACGGCGCCGACGGCAGCGCGTTCGACATCATCGTCGCCAGCGGCGTGCGGGGCGCCATGCCCCACGGCACCGCCTCCCAGAAGAAGCTGGCAACGGGCGAACTGGTGACGCTCGACTTCGGCGCTGTGGTCGACGGCTACCACGCCGACATGACCCGCACTGTGGCCATAGGCTCGGTGGGCGCCGAGGAGCGGCGCCTGTTCGACGCCGTGCTGGAGGCCCAGAAGGCCGCGCTGGCCGCGGTGGCGCCCGGCAAGACGGGCCGCGAGATCGACAAGGTGGCGCGCGACATCCTGGCTGGCCACGGCATGGCTGAGCAGTTCAGCCATAGCCTCGGTCACGGCACTGGCCTAGTGATCCACGAGGGGCCGCGCCTCTCCAGCCGCAGCGAGGACGTGCTGCAGCCCGGCATGGTCGTCACCGTGGAGCCAGGCGTTTACTTCCCCGGCTTCACGGGCCTGCGAATCGAGGACCTGGCGATCGTCACCACGGACGGCCACGAGGTGCTCTCGCATAGCCCCAAGGAGTTCCGCTCCCTCTAGAGTCTCCCCAGGCCACTCGAAGCCGTAAAGACTTCTACCAGGCGAACTTCAGCCGCACTTTCCGCGCCAGCAAACGGGCACAAACGCGCGCCGCTAACCGGCCGTGGCTAACTCCCGGGCCGCGGCCAGCGTGGCCGCCACCGCCGCCTCGTCGGGCCCCTCGCAGTAGATGCGTAGAAGCGGCTCCGTGCCGCTGGGCCTCACCAGCAACCACGCGTCGTCGGCGAGGTTCAGCTTCACGCCGTCGAGGAGTTCCACGCTGGTGACCTGGCGCCCGGCCAGGGCGCTGACCTCTCCCACCGTCACCAGGGCACGCTCCTTACGCTCATCGGAGTCGAGGGTCAGGTCCAGCCGGTCGTAAGCGTGCCGCCAGTTCACCTCGCGCTCGATCTGCGCGAAGCGCTGCGAGAGGCTCTCGCCGCTCTGCGCCACGGACTGCATGAGGAGCAGCGCGTTCGCCAAGCCGTCGCGCTCGGGCAGGTGGGCGCTCACGCCTATGCCGCCCGACTCCTCGCCCCCCAGCAGTACGTGGCCCTTCAGCATGGCGTCCGCCACGTACTTGAAGCCCACCTTGGTCTCCTGCACGGGCAGCCCCCGGCTGGCGGCCAGGCGCTCTATGACGCGGCTCACCGTGAACGTCTTCACCACCGTGCCCTGACCGCCCGCGCGCTGCAGCTGGTCTAAGAGCACCGCGAAGATCTGGTGCGAGTTGAAGAACGCGCCGCCCGGCACGACCACCCCCAGCCGGTCGCCGTCGCCGTCGGTGGCCACCGCGAACAGGGGCGTGCCGGCTTCCTCCGTCATACGCTCCACGGTGGCCGCCAAGTTGACCGCGATGGGTTCCGGGTGCACCCCGTAGAACAGCGGGTCGGGCTTGCCGCGCATCTCGACCACCAGGTCCGGCAAGCCCACATGCCGGAAGAAACCCGCCAACCAGCCGGCCGCGGCGCCACCCATGGCGTCGTGCAAGATGGGCGCGCCCGCCCTGGCTAGCACGTCTAAGTCCACCAGTTCGGCCAGCGCGTCGTAGTAAGCCCCGCTGATGTCCAGACTCTCCACCTGGTGCCGCGCAGCGTCGTACGGCGCCACGTCCGCGTGATCCACGTGGCGCGTGGCCTCGGCCACGCTGCGGTAGGTGGCGTCACTAGCCGAGCCGCCGTAGGCGCCTTTAAGCTTGAAGCCGTTCCAGATGGAGGGGTTATGCGAGGCGGTCAGCATGACGCCACCGTCGGCCCCTAAGTGCCGCACGGCAAACGACAGCGCCGGCGTGGGCAGGTAACCCTGCACGAGGTGCACGCCGAGGCCGTTCGCCGCCAGCACCTCGGCCACGCGCCGCGCGAAGCGGTCGCCTAGGAAGCGCGTGTCGTGCCCCACCACCACGGTTCTGCCGCCCGTGGCCCTCAGGTGGTTCGCGTACGCCTGGGCCGCGCGGCCCACGTTGGCGAAGGTGAAGCGCTCGGCTATTACGTCCCGCCAGCCGTCCGTACCGAAGACTAGTTCGTCCCGCCCGGCGGGCGCTCCAGTTGGTTCGGTTGTCATCAGTATCTGTCCCCCTCCCGCTGTGTTACGTCGAAACGTGCGGTTCGGTGAAGAGTAACGGGCCCCAGCTTAACCGCCACCGCCCCGCCGCGGTTTACATAGACTGGTGCCGTGAGCATGGTCATCAAGTACGGCGGGAACGCCATGACAGACGACGCCACGCGGCAGCGCGCAGCCGCGGCACTATACGACGCCACCCTAGGCGGCGAACCACCCGTGGTCGTGCACGGCGGTGGGCCCTTCATAAAGGCAGCACTCGACGCCGCGGGCCTCGAACACCGCTTCGAACGCGGGCTGCGGGTCACCACCCCTGAGAGCCTCGAGGTTATAGAGAGCGTGCTGACGCTCCTGGGCAAGAAGCTCGCGCAGGAGATAGGGCCCGCCGTGGGACTGACCGGTCGCGACGCGGCCCTTCTGCACGCCGCGCAGCGCCCCGAACTGGGCCGCGTGGGCCGCATGACTCGCGTGGAACCCCGCATCCTTGGAGCGCTCAGAGCAGCCGGCCTGGTACCGGTGGTGGCGTGCCTCGCACTGGGTGAGGACGGCGGGCTCCTGAACGTGAACGCCGACGAGGTGGCGGGCGCTGTGGCCGGCGCGCTGGGTGAGGGCGTGGTGTTCCTGACCAACGTGCCGGGCGTGCTTGACGACCCAGCCGACCCCGGCAGCCTCCTCGCCGAACTCACCCGCAGCGCGGCCCTGGACCGCATGGCCGACGGGCGCATAGCGGGCGGCATGATCCCCAAGGTAGAGGCCGCGCTCGCTGCGCTGGACCAGGGCGCGCCCTTCGCCGTGGTCGCCGACGGCCGCGACGCGGCGGGCGTGAACGCCGCGCTGGCGGGCGGCGGCACGCGCGTCACGGCCGGCTGAGGAATCTCGCCTGGGTCAGGGTGCGGATTGAGTTTCTCGTAAGAGCCGTGTTGCTAACTTTCCCGCAACGGACACCTTCCCGCGGCGCAGTGGCCGCCCGGACCAGCACGACCTCGGACCAGGGCCGCCCGCCGCAAGACACTCGCCTTACCCAGGGAGCGCACGGATGCTAGAGAAACTCACTTCCCTACCCACTCCTCTCCTCATCGTCGAATCCGCTCGTCTCGAGCAGAAGTTGCTGCTCGGTACCTCCACGGCCATAGACACGGAACTGTACTGCTTCATCCAGATCGAACTCGGCGGCCGCCTGGCCAGAGAGATGGTGCTGGACCCGCGCGACTGAGCCGCGAACTTCACGCTGCCAACGCCATCACCACGCAGCTACACCACTGTTGCCCCGGTGCCGTTGTATCTCCGCGGTCCCGATGCCAGTTTTTTCCTGTTGCAGCACCAAGCATCTCTGGTACATTTGCTAGCGATGCCCTTGCCAGTCCTACTCCGCGCCCTCACCGCAACGATCGCCTTGTGCCTCTGTGCAGGGGCCTTCGCTAAAACGATCACCGTCCAGCAGGGCGAATCTTTGTGGGGCTTGGCCCAGAAACACGGCACCGACGTCGAAACGCTTAGACAACTTAACAACCTCACGTCCGACCTGCTGAAGGTCGGGCAGGTACTGTCACTCCCCAGCACCGATACCGACGGCGACACGGAGCCCGCCACCGTCACGGTGCGCCCCGGCGACACCCTGTACGAGATCGCGCTCCGGCACGGCGTCACCGTCGAGGCGCTCATCGCCTACAACGACCTTGAAGGCACGGTCATCCACCCCGGCCAGGAACTCGTGCTCGCCCCCGGCGAGACCGCGCCCGAACCGCTGGAAGTGGTCCTCGGCGTTGGCGATTCGTTATGGGTGCTGTCGCGCCGTTACGACACCACCATCGACGAGATCGCGGCGGCCAACGGCATAGACCGCAACGCCACCCTGAGGGTCGGCGACCGCATGGTTATTCCTGGCCGCTACGCCGCCTCCGACGTAGACGTGGGCGGGCCCGCGCCGGTGGAGGTCGTCGTGACCGCCAACGACACCCTGTGGGGCATAGCGGTGCGCTACGACAGCAACGTCTCCGCCATCATGAGCGCTAACAACCTCACCTCCGACCGGCTGCAAGTCGGGCAGCGCCTGCGCATAGTGCCGGGCGCGGAAGTCAACGCCACCCGCGCAGCGGTGCCAACCCCCATCCTCTCCGACGCCGCTGGGGCGCCCATGGTGTGGCCCCTGAACGGCGTAATTACGTCGCGCTTCGGTTACCGCCAACTCCGCGTTAGCGGCTCGAACTTCCACACGGGTCTCGACATCGACGGCGACACCGGGGACCCCATCGTGGCCGCCGTGGCCGGCACCGTCACTCACTCCGGGTGGCGCGGCGGTTACGGCTACCTCGTCATAGTCACCAACGGCAACACCGACTACTACTACGCGCACGCTTCCGAGCTCCTGGTCGACGAAGGCACCCCCGTCAAGGTCGGCCAGCTCATAGCGCGGGTTGGCAGCACCGGTAACTCCACGGGTCCGCACCTGCACTTCGAGGTGCGCGTCGACGGCGACCCTGTCGACCCCCTCCCTATCCTGGAGACCACGGCCGCCGCCCGCTGAGCCGGAGCCGCAGAGCTGGAGCGACCCTTGCGCCTCTTGCGCCTCGTCGTCATAGGCGACATCCACGTCCAGGCCGAGAAGCTGTGGCGCATGTTGCGCGAAGCTGGTCTAGCCGACGACCATAACCGCCCAACAAACGCCATGCGCGACGACAGCACCAAGCTGGTGCTGCTGGGTGACCTAGTGCACCCGAAGAGCCGCCAGCGCTACGCGGACCTGATCAACGTGCGGCGCTACGACGAGTACAACCCGCGCCACCTGGAACGCGCCGAGATAGCCCAGACGCGCTTCCTACGCGAGGTCAAGGCGTTCGCTGACCGCGTGCCCGGCGACAACATGACCATCCTCATGGGCAACCACGACTACAACGCCGTGTCGCCCGACCAGGGTCCGTTACGCACGGACGACGTGTCGCACCTGGAGTGGAAACCCGGTTACGGTAACGAGCTCGACGAAGACCTGCGGGAGTGGATCCTCACCTGGCCTTACGAGCTAGTAGTGGAGGAGCTCCACCTGGCGCACGTCGGGCCGCTCAAGGAGCACAACACGTTCGACCAGTCCTTCTACCTGGAGAACCGGCGCCGCTGGCTGCAGGAGGACCGCGATTTCTTCGAGGACACCCCGTACCGCCTCGGTGTGTACGGGCACACGCCCGTGCGGGGCGGCGTGAACGTGGCCTCGCAGGGGCGCGCGCTGCTGCTCGACACGAACGGGCACTTAGGCGAGTACGCGTGGCTGGAAGTGCTCATACGCGAAGACAGTTACCGCCTGAAGATGCACGGCAACTTCTTCGACGAGATCATGCCCAAGGGCAACGACTCCGGCAGCTGAATTACGTCAGCGGCTAGCGTTCACTCCTCGGTGCGCGATTCGTAAGTGGGGGTCAGGAGCACCCAAGTACGGAACGGCGCC
>JBBAFX010000138.1:0-6218 GCA_041655195.1 Trueperaceae bacterium | reverse complement strand
TTCGAGGGCGTGGAGCTGGGAGGACATACCGCGCGGCACCGCGCTGCTGGCCAGCAGCTTCTTCCTCGTCACCGTGCTGCTGGTGGGACTGCCGCCACTGTCGGGCTTCATGGCCAAGTTCGGCATCCTCTCCAGCCTGCTGAAGGCGTGGGTGGCGCCCGACGGCGGGCCGCTGGCCGGTACGCAGACGGCAGCCTGGTTACTGGTGGGCCTCATCGTGTTCTCCGGCTTCACCATGTTGCTGGCGTTAGTACGGAGCGGCATAGACACCTTCTGGACGAACCATGAGCAGGCCGCCACCATGGCGTTGCGGCCCGCCGAGGCCACCGCTGTGCTCATGCTGGTGCTGCTGGCCATTGGCCTGGCGCTCTTCGCGGGCCCAGCTCTGAACTACACGGACGCGGCCAGCGCTTACCTCGCCGACCCCGACACTTACGTGCGGGCCGTGCTGGGCGGCGTGGAGCTAGTGCCCGGCGACGTGGCGCAGGTGCCTGACGCTCATGGCGGCGACGCGGGGGAGCTGCCGTGAGCCGCCTCTACCCGCACCCCATCATGTCGTTCGTGCTGCTCGTCATCTGGCTCATGCTGTGGCAGTCGCTCTCTCCCCTGCAGATCATCATGGGCCTCATCCTGGCCACGCTCCTGCCGCAGTCGCTGGTGCTGCTCGAGGAGGAGCCGTCGCGCGCTAAGAAGCCGCTGGTGATCATCAAGCTCTTCTTCGTGGTGCTGTTCGACATCGCCGTTTCCAACTACAACGTGGCGCGCATAGTCCTCGCCGGGCGCGAATCGGTCATCGACACGGGCTTCGTGAACATCCCGCTCGAGCTGCGCGACCGTTACGGGCTAGCGGTCCTCGCCACCATCATCACCGCCACGCCCGGTACGTTCTGGGCGGCGTACAACCGCCGCACGAACGTGCTCACCATCCACGTCTTCGAGCTTAAGGACGAGGAAGTGTCGCGCCAGACCATCAAGAACCGTTACGAGGCGCCGCTGCGGGAGATCTTCGAATGAGTAGTGTCACCATCGTCAGTTGGGCGCTGCTCGGGGCTCACGCCATGCTGGCCGTGGCCATGCTGCTGGCCGGCTACCGCGTGTTCATGGGCCCCCGCGCGCAGGACCGCGTGCTGGCCTTCGACGCCGTGTACCTGAACGCCATGCTGCAGACGGTGCTGTTAGGCATCCGCGCCGGCTCGGACGTGTTCTTCGAGGCCGCTCTGCTGATGGCCCTGCTGGGCTTCGTGAGCAGCTCCGCGCTAGCAAAGTTCCTCATGCGCGGGGAGGTGATCGAGTGATCTCCGACCTGCCCTTGTGGGCCGCGCTGCTGGTAGCGGTACTGGTGCTCGGCGGGGCGCTCCTCACGCTGCTCGGCGCGCTCGGCCTGCTGCGCTCGCCTACCTTCTACAGCCGCGTGCACCCGCCCACCCTGGGCGGCACGCTCGGCATGAGCGGCATACTGTTCGCCTCCATGGTCTACTTCACCGTCACCGGCAAACGGCTCTCCGTGCACGAGATCCTGCTCGTGGTCATAGTGCCCGTCGTGACCCCAATAACCATGATGCTGCTGGCGCGGGCCGCACTCTTCCGCGACCGCCGCCTGCGCCGCGACGACGAGGAAGCGTACGCGCGCTCCCGCCGCGTGGCGGACGAGTTGGCTCAAGCCGAGGAGGAAGCGGCGCGGCACCCCGAACCGTCAGGGGACCCAACCCCTTGAGACGCCCGGCGGGCGCCGAGCAGAGCATGTCGAACCTGGGCCTCCTGGGCTTGGGCATCGGCGCCGCTAGCCTGTCTGTCACCTGGGGGCTGTACAACATCTTCATGCCGCTCCTGCTGCGCGACTTCGTGTCGTCGAGCGGCGTGCGCGGCGCCATCATGGGCATAGACAACGTGCTGGGCCTCATGTTCGTGCCGCTCATCGGCGCGCTCTCGGACCGTCTCGACGGCCGGCTCGGCAAGCGTCTCCCCTTCCTCGTGGTCAGCATGCCGCTCGCGGCCGTGCTGTTCGCCATCCTGCCCTTCTCGCGCGCCTCGCTGTGGACCCTGCTGGCGGTGGACATCGTGTTCCTGCTGGCCATGACCGCCTTCCGTGCGCCATTGGCTGCGCTCATGCCCGACCACGTAGCGCCCGCGCACCGGCCGTGGGCGAACGCGGTGATCACCATGCTGGGCGCGGTTGGCGGCGCGCTGGCACTCGTGCTGGTGGCGCCCTTAGCCGATGTGGCCATCTGGATCCCGTTCGCCGTGGCGGGCACCGTGACGCTAGTGGCCGTGGTAGCCGTGCGCGGCGCGTCGCAGACGCACCCACCGTTCGTGGCCACGGGCGTCATCCAGGAGGACGCACCGTTGCTGCCCGGGCTCATCAGGCAATCGGCGCGCATCTTCGATCCGCGGCACGGGCCGGTCTTCTACCTGCTCACCGCCGTGTTCTTCTGCTTCTTCGGTTACTCCGCGCTAGAGGCGCAGTTCAGCACTTTCGTCACGGAGGAGTTCAGCCTCTCGGGCGGGCGCGCGGGTCTCATGATGGGCGCCACCGTTGTGGGCTTCGTGCTGCTGGCACTGCCGGCCGGCACCATGGTCAAGCGGCTGGGTGAGGTGAACACCATGCGCGTGGGTACCACCTCGCTGGCGTTCTGGCTCACTGTGGGCGTGTTCGTAACCGACCCGGTGTGGTTGACCGTAATCCTTGTTCTGGGGGGAGCCTCCTGGGCTTTCGTGCTGGTACCCGCCTACCCGGTGGTGGTGAACCAGGGCGGCGCGGCGGAGGTGGGGTTCTACACGGGCATGTACTACCTGTTCGGGTCGGTGGCCGCCATCTTGGCGCCGGCGAGCGTGGGTTGGGCCATGGACCAGTTCGGCAACAGCGCCCTCTTCCCCGTTGTGGCTTCGGCCATGGCGCTGGGGCTCCTGTTCCTGTCGGTGGCGCAGTGGACGAGGGGGCGCAAGACCACAGACAGCGACGGCGCTGGTGCGATGTGAACTTTCGGGAACCGCCCACGTTACGTAGTGGTTAGCGTTTACGTACGAAGATCGGCCTGACGACACGCGCCTTGTACGGGGGAAGGCAAGGCGGCCGAGCCGAAGGGATCAGTCTCTTAACTATGTGCGCCTTCCCCCAACCCCCGGGCACCACGGGTGACCCGTGGGAAACGGAACTTCTGGTCGACAGGGCCTCCCCCATCCCCGCTTACCTGCAGCTGAAGAACCAGCTGGAGGGCCTCATAACCTCCGGCCGGTTGCGGGGCGGGGAGGCGTTGCCGTCGGAACGCAACCTAGCCGAGCAGCTAGGGCTCTCCCGCATGACCGTGCGGCGCGCGCTGGAGGGCCTGGTGGAGGCGGGATTAGTGGAACCGCGGCGCGGCGCTGGCACCTTCGTGCGCAAGGAGGGGCTCGAGCAGCCCATCGAGCTGCTGAGCAGCTTCACGGGCGAGCTGGCGCGCGCCGGTTACGAGGCGGGCTCCACCGTCATCACCATCGAGCAGTTCCCCGCCGGCGCGCTGGTGGCGCGTTCGCTGGAGCTTGAGCCGGGCACCATGGTCCTGCGGCTGCTGCGCCTGCGCACGCTGGACGGCGAGCCTTTTGAGATGCAGGACGCCTACCTGCCGCCGCGCTTCCTGCCGCTCTCCATAGTCGACATCACGCAGTCGGGCAGCCTGTACGAGACGCTGGACCGGCAGTTCGGGGTGAGACCGCTGCGGGCGGTGCAGACGGTCGGCGCCCGCCTGGCCACCCAGACGGAGACTAAGTACCTGAAGCTCCCGCGCGACGTGCCCGTGCTCTCCAAGCAGCGCGTTACGTACGGGCTGGATGAACGCCCCATAGAGTTCGTGCTGTGCGCCGCCCGGAGCGACAAGTTCCGGCTGGTGTTCGAGTTGGGGGAGTGAGGACGGGGGCCACCGGTAAGCGGGTGAGGCCAGCCAGCCCTTAACTGGGCCGTGGGTGTGCCGTGCGCGGCCACACAACGAGGGCGGGGGCCGGATGCGTGTCGGCCCCCACGGAGGAAAGTCAGGTTGTAAGCGCGCCTAGTTGATGGCGTTCCCGGCCGCCAGGATGGCGTCTATGGCTGGCTCCAGGTCGACGGTTATGCCTTCGAGGCGCGCTGAGGGCACGCCGTCGGGGTCGACCACGGTGACGAGGTTGCTATGGGCGAACACGCCGTTGCCAGCGTCGCGGTACTGCACGCCGAGCAGGGTGGCGAGCTGCCGAGTTTGCAGCGGCGTGCCCACGAGCCAGTGCCAGTTGTCTTTGTCTAGGCCTTTGTCCTGGGCGTAAGCGAGGAGGTTCTGGGGCGTGTCGCGTTCCGTGTCGAACGAGACCATGACGAACTGGGTGTCTGCGCGCAGGTCGTCGGGCAGCGCCGCTTCGATCTGTTCGGCGGAGCGCACGAGCATGGGGCAGGCGGTGGTGCAGTCGCCGTAGAACATGACGAACACGGACGGGGCGCCTCGCAGGTCGGGTAGCGCTAGCGCGCGCTGGTGGTGGTCCGTGAAGTCGGTGGCGAGGTGGTAGATGGACGTGCCGGGTAGCGGGGCTGCGGTCAGGACCTCGTGGTCGGCGTGATCGTGGCCCGCGTGGGCGTCGTGGTCGGCGTGGTCCGCGTGGTCGGCGGCGGCCGCGTGGTCAGCGGTTGGGGCGGCGTGATCCGCGTGCTCGGCGGCGTGCGCCGCGTGCTCCTCGGCTTCGGCCGCTAGGTGCTCAGCGTGCGCCGCGCTGTCCTGGGCGTGCGCAGAGTGGTCCACGGTTTGGGCGGTGCTGCTTTGGGTTGCTGCCGTGGGGGCGCTGTCGCCGGTCTTGTTGCCACAGCCCGCCAGGGTCAGGGTCAGTAGTAGCGCTAGCAGGAGGGCCGCTGCCCGCTTGGAGCCGGGACCTTTCTGCGCGTTCTGGTTGGCTCGTTCCGGCTGGTTCATGACTCCTCCGGTGGTGACGCCGTGGGCGCCGCTGGCGGGCTTACGACCGGGCGCGCGGCGGGCGTTCACAGGCCGCCTCCGGCGCACCGGAAGCCGAGGCCACCGTTACTGTAGCTGCCATCGAGACCGTTGCGGAAAGCGTAACGCAGGAAGGCGGAGTAGTCGCTCTTGTCGGACGCGCCGGCACTGCCGCCGCCGCACACGAGTTGCAGGCGCCTGTCACCTTCGCTGCGCGAGTCACCCGTGGCCATGCCGGCACCGATGTCGAACACCCACTCCCACACGGAGCCGTGCATGTCGTGCACGCCGTAGTAGTTGGGGTCGCTCTGCCCAACGGAGCGCGGGGTGGAGGGGCGTGCGGAGGTGAGGGACAGGATGCGCTCGTTGTAACCGGGTTCGTTGGCGCCGTTGGGACCGAGCTGGCCGGCCTTGCCGACGTACTCCCACTCAGCTTCGGTGGGGAGACGATCGCCGCGGGCCTCGCAGTAGGCGGCGGCCGCGAACCACGAGACGTTGGTGACGGGAGCGTCGGGGTTGAGGGCGCCAAGATCGAAGTCGGAACTCCAACCGGAGAGGTAGCCGCGCGCCGCGAACACCTCGGGCACCATGGAGCGGGCCCAGAGGGGGTTGGCGGTCACGAAGTCGAGGAACTCGGCGTTGGTGACGGGGTAGACGTCGATCCGGAAGGGCTCGATCTTGGTCTCCTCCTCACCCTCGACGGGGAAGAGCAGCTCCACCGTGCCCCCTTGGATCTCGGCCATGGCGGGGAACGCGAGCGCGACCTTGGCTTCCGTCTGGGCGGCGGCCGGGGTCAGCTGCGCGGCTATCAGGGTTAGCGCCAGGCTGAGAAGGGTAGCTAGGGTGCGGGTCATGCTCGCTCTCCTTGGGTGGGCGGGAGGTTCCCTTTAGGGGTACCGGTTCTAGGGCGCTCAGGCCGGCTGGAGTGCTGTTGTCGAGCCGGCCCGTTCTGCCTAGGAAGTCAGGTCACTCGCCCTTACTGCTGCTCGTCGGGGTTGTAGGGCCCGATGTGGGTGCGTTCGGTGAAGACGTAGTGGTCCTCTGCGCCGGTGGCTACGATCTGGCCGATGGCGCCCTTGTTGAAGGCTCGGAAGATGGCGTGGTCGACCATGTTGTAGGTGCCAGGTACGTCGAGGACGAACTCGGCTACGGCCGCGCCGCCTGCGGGGATTAGCGTGGTTTGCACGTTGTAGTTCTTGAGGGTGCCGGCTTCTACCCAGACTTCGTCGAAGATCTCGCCGATGACGTGGAAGCTGCTGGTGAGGTTGGGGCCGCCGTTACCGAGGAAGAGGCGGA
>JBBAFX010000137.1:0-6274 GCA_041655195.1 Trueperaceae bacterium | reverse complement strand
GGTCACGAAGATGGAGAGGCCCGGGTAGATCGATAGCCACGGCGCCTGCTGCATGTAGCCCGTGCCGATGCGGAGGATGGAGCCCCACGACGGGGTGGGGGGCTGCACGCCGAGTCCCAGGAACGATAGGGCGGTCTCCGCCAGGATGGCGGCGGCTATAGCGATGGACGTTTGCACCAGGAGCGGCCCGATCATGTTGGGGAACACGTGCTTCAGCATGACCTTGCTGGAGCGGTTACCCAGCGCCCGGGCCGCTTCCACGAACTCCTGCTCGCGGAGACCCAAGGCTTGAGCGCGCGCCAACCTGATGAAGGCAGGAGCGCTACCGATGCCGATGGCCAACATGGCCGTGGTGAGGTTACCGCCCAGCGCAGCCGCCAGGGCCAGCGCCAGAACGATGGTGGGGAAGGCGATCATGGCGTCTGCGAGGCGCATGATGACCAGCTGATCGAGCCAACCGCGCAAGTAGCCCGAGAGGAGCCCCAGCGGTACGCCTATGACCACGGCTATGAGCACCGCCAGCAACCCGGCCTGGATGGAAGCGCGTGCGCCGTAGATGAGCCGCGAGAGGAGGTCGCGGCCTACCTCGTCGGTGCCGAGCAGGTACTTGGAGCTGGGGGCTTGGAGGATGGCCATGAAGTCCGGCTTGGTCGGGTCGTACGGCGCCAGCTGCGGGGCGAAGATGGCCACCAGCACCATCACCACCACGATGAACAGACCGATCACGGCCAGCGGGCGACGGAAGAACTGCTTCGTAGCCTTACGCCAGATCATGAGTACCGGATCCTTGGGTCGAGGAAGCTGTACGAGATGTCCGTTAGTAGGTTAACCACGATCACCACCAGCGAGAACAGGACCATGAGGCTCTGCATCATCACGAAGTCAGACCGCAGGAACGCACTGTAGATGAGCCTGCCGAAACCCGGCACGGCGAAGAGCGTATCGATGACGATGACGCCGCCCATGAGCCCCGAGAACTCCAGGCCTATGAGCGTGAAGAGTGGGATGAGCGCGTTACGTAGCGCGTGACGCAGGTTCACGGCGGCCTCGGAAGCGCCCTTAGCACGCGCGGTGCGCACGAAGTCGCTGTTGATGACCTCCAGCATGCTGCCGCGCGTCATGCGCATGAAGATGCCGATAGGCCGTAGCGCTAGCGCTGTGGCTGGCAGTATCGAGTGATGCAGGCTGCGCCACGGGTCCTCGTTGAAGCGGACGAACCCCGATGAAGGGAACCAGCCGAGTTGCAGAGCCACGAAATACATGAGCAGGATCCCGGCCCAGAAGGCAGGGATAGATATGGCGGACAGCGCGAAGATAGAGCTCAGTGCGTCGAGGAACCCACCACGCCGAACCGCTGAGAGCACCCCGAGCGGTACGCCGATGGTTATCGAGATGAACAGCGAAACGAGAGCAATCTGCAGCGTGACAGGGAACGCGTAACCCACGGCGCGTGACACGGGCGTGTTGTCAACGAGGGAGCGGCCGAGGTCGCCTGTGAAGATGCCGCCCAGCCACGTCAGGTACTGCACGTGAACCGGCCGGTTCAATCCCATCCGCTCGCGAAGCACCGCGCGCGACTGAGGTGTGGCCTCATCGCCCAGGATGGCGAGGGTCGGATCGCCGGGCAGGAGCTGCATCACCGTGAACACAGCCAAGGTGATGATGATGATTATGGGGATCGCGGAAAGTACGCGGTTGACGAGAAAGGTGACCATTCGACTCCAGAACTAGGAAGGGGTGGGCGGTCGTGATAGATCCGCCCACCCCAAGGGCTGTTCGTCAGCCGTGACTCAGTCGTTGACCCAAACGGACTCGAACCGCATCATGCCGTCGGCTATGTGCCGGTAGTTCTGCACGCGGTCGCGGTAAGCCTTGATCTCCGTGGTGTGATAGATGAACAGGTAAGGCATCTCGAGCATCATCTCGTCGGCCGCGGCGCGGTAAAGCTCGCGGCGCTCCTCGATGTCGCTGACCGCGCGGGCGCGGGTGAGCAGATCGTCGATGGTGGCGTTGTTGATGCGCGCGAAGTTGGTGCTGTTGCTGGTGAACCAGGGGTACGAGCTCAGGTCGGGGTCGTTACGCGGCGTGAGGGAGATCCACGCAGCGGTGTAGTTACCCTCGCCGGCACGCGCCAGGATCTGGCCGAACTCGGTGGGCTGAGCGTTGAGCTGGATGCCGAACTCGGCGCACATGGCCTGAACCAGCGTGATGAGGCGCGTGTTCTGCTCGTCGGCGGCGTAGAGGACGTCGAACGAGAAGCCGTTGGGCGAACCGGCCAGCTCCAGGAGCTCGCGTACCTTCTCGCCGTCGCGCTCAGGGATGCGCTCGTCGTTCTCGTCGGTCACGAACGTGGCGGGCGAGAACGGGCTGTAGGCCTTAACGGCGCCACCGCTGGCGAAGACGGTGTTGATGATGATGTCGCGGTCGATGCAGTAGTTGAGGGCCTGGCGGCGGTAGGGGTTACCGAGCGCTTCGGACTCAGTGTTGATGTACATGCTGGAGTAGCCGAGGCCCGGGACCATGGCCACGACCACACCGGGGTAGCTCTGCAGGTCCTCGAGGTCCTTGCCGGGGATGGTGTAGATCATGTCCAGCGCGCCGGACTTGAGGTTGATGACGCGCGATTCGCCGTCCACGAACGGACGCACGATGACTTCGTCGAGGTACGGGAGGCCCTCACGGAAGTAGTCGTCGTTACGGACGAGACGCACGCGGTCGTCACGGATGTGGTCGACGAACTTGAACGGACCGGCGCCGATGAGGTGCTCGGTGAACGCGTCGCCGTAGGTCTCCACGGCCGTGGGCGAAACGATCATGCCGCTCCAGGAGGCCATGGCCGGCAGGAAGGCAGCGTACGGCTGGCTGAGGCGAGCCACGAAGGTGTGCTCGTCAACGGCTTCGTACGACTCGACGAAGCTGATCTCCGAAGCGCGCGGGGAGCCCGTGTCCGGGTTCTTGATGCGGTCGAAGTTGTACACGAACGCTTCGGCGTTTACGGGCGTACCGTCATGGAAGCGCGCGCCCTGCACCAGGTGGAAGGTGTAGGTAAGACCGTCGTCGCTGATCTCCCACGACTCGGCCAGGCCCGGAGCCACCTGGAAGTCAAGGTTCATCTCTACGATGGTGGCGAAGATGTTGTGAAGCACGTTGCGCGCCGAAGCAGCGTTCGTGATGTGCGGATCCAGGTTAGGTGGGTCATCCGTCACAGCGACGGTGACACTTCCACCGTAACGTGGTTCCTGAGCGCTGGCGCTAAAGACCAGCCCGAACGCGATGAGCACTGCGAGCAGCGCGACTGACATGCGGCGGAAGTTCATCGTTCCTCCTAAAGGTAACGCGGCACGTAAAGGCGTCTCCCAGCCGGGGGCGTCTGAGACTCTCTTACGCAGCACGTGGAACCCATCTACCCACTGCTTCAGTGAGAGACGTGCGGGTTGTGCAATGTTACCCTAGCGCCACCCCACATCGTGAACTGTGGGACGAAACAGTACAAATGGCGCGTGGTGGTGCGACCCACATCTACAGTGTGTTCCGCGGAAACGGGAGTGCGTCCGCCAGCGACAGACGCTGGGCCGCTAGAGTGCGTCTACATCGTTGATAACGAGCTCATTGCAGTTGAGTCTGGCGGTGCGTTCCAGCACCTCCACCACGCGGTCGTGCGCCGCCAACACCGCTTCCTTCAGCGCGGCGCCGCGCAGTACACCGGCGGCGACCGCTGCCGAGAATAGATCGCCTGTGCCTTTGGCGGCAGAGTCGACGCGCTGCCAGCTCAGCACCTCGGAGCCAGCGGGGGTAACGAGCACGATGCGCGCCACCGAACCGTTCTCCTCGTTCGGGGCTGCGCTGGTGACGACCACCCACTCGGTGCGTCCCCCCAGGAGCTGCGTGGCGGCTGCGGTGGTGGCGGCGGCTGTGCTCACGTCTTGGCCCACCAACTTCTGGAACTCGAACGCGTTGGGCGTGAGCCCAGTTGCCAGCGGCACGAGCTTGGCGCGTAGCGCCGCGGGCAGGTCCTCATGCACGTAAAGTCCGCTGTCGTGATCGCCCATCACTGGGTCCAGGAACACCTTCAACTCCGGCTTTTCCTCGAGGGCGTTCCGTAGCCATGCTGCCAACGCCTCGGCCTGCTCAGGCGAGCCCAGGTAGCCGATGACCACCGCTTTGGCGTGGCGCAGCACTTGCCGCCGGGTTAGGTCCGCGAGGAAGCCCTCGAACCACTCAAGCGGCACCGCGCCGCCATGCAATGTGTCGTAGTGAGGCGTGTTGCTAAGCAGCACGGTGGGTACGGGCACGACGTTAAGCCCGGCTGCCTGCAGGGTGGGCACGGCTACGCTGTTGCCGACGCAGCCGTAAACCACCTGCGACTGGATCGAGATCACGTCCACAGGCAGAGGGTCGAGCGAGCCTGGCTCTACCGGCCGGTCGTCGTCTGCGCCCGTCTCGCTCACGCGCCAGCCCCTGTGCTCGTCGGCCAGTAGTAGCTGTCGGGGAACTCGCGTGCGCCGAAGATGGACTGCCCCACGCGCACCAGCGTGGCGCCCTCCTCGATGGCCACCTCGAAGTCGCCGGACATGCCCATCGACAGCTCCTCGAAACTGAGGCCATCGGGCGCTTCCTGCCTGAGCACGTCGCGCAGCTCGCGCATGCGCACGAAGCAGGCGCGCACGCGCTCCATGTCATCAGAGAAGAGGGCGAGGGTCATGAGCCCCTTCACGCGCAGGCGCGAGTAATTGGGGAGTTCCTTAACGAAGTCGAGCACTTCCTCTGGCGGCAGACCGAACTTGCTCTCCTCACCGGAGCTGTTCACCTGCACGTACACGTCGAGGGTGCGGTCCTCGATCTCCAGGCGCCGCTCGAGCATCTCGGCCAGGCGCACCGTGTGCAGGGCCTGGAACTCGGAAGCGAAGCGCGCCACGTAGCGCGCCTTGTTGCGCTGCAGGTGGCCGATGACCGCCCACTTCAGGTCGGTGAGGTCGGCCAGCTCGGTCGACTTCTCGTGCGCCTCCTGCACCTTGTTCTCGCCCAAAAAGCGGCAGCCGGCGGCGTACGCCAGGCGCAACCTTTCGGCGGGCACGGTCTTGCTGACGGGCAGGAGCCTGACCTCGCTCGGGTCGCGACCAGCGCGGCGCGCGGCCTCGTCAATACGGCTCCGCACAGCGGCCAGGTTGGCGGCGATCTGCTCCTGCGTGGTGGCGATGGGGGTTTCGGACGGTAGTAGAGGGTTGTTCTCGTTGTTCACTGCCTTCAAGGATAGCCCCTGCCCACCGAGCCGACCACCAGCCGCACGTCGAGACCGCCGTTCTTTGTGGCTTTGACCTGCTCCACTTCTATGAGCTGCTGCGCCACGTCGGCCTCTGCGGGGGTGGTGAGGAGCACGATCCGCCAAGCCGTACCGCTGGCGGCTAGTTGCGCCAGGAAGCGCCGCGTGGTTTCCGTCGCCGTGCGCTCCTCGCCCAGGCGCACGCCGTAGGGCAGGTTCGAGACGACCAGGCCGCGCTTGGCCCCAAGGGAGCCGAAGTCGAGGCGGGTGCTGTCGGCTTCGGCCAGCTCTACGGCCCGGTACGCCTCGGATGCCAGGTTGGCGCGCGCTGCCGCCAGGGCCTGGGGGTCGAAATCGAAGCCAAGTAGTTTCGGGAGCGGTGCTGCGGCGACCGCGGCGCCTGCAGCCACCGCAGCCACCGGGTCGTCCGTTGAGGCGCTCTCCGCGTCCGGTCCTTCAGTTGCGACGTCCGTTACGGAGCCGGCAGCGCGCTCCGCCTGCCGCTGTACCTCCCGCCACCGACCAGGCCGGAACCAGGCAGCCTGTTCGAACGCGAAGGCGCGGTCGCGGCCGGGCGGCAGGCCCTGCAGCACTTCGGCCGCCTCCAGCAACAGCGTGCCGCTGCCGCAGAACGGATCCACGATCACGTCGGGCGGCTCGTCCATGCCCGCCAGACCCGTGAGCACCATGGCGCCGGCCAGCGTCTCCCGCACCGGTGCGGCGTGCACGTGGCGTCTGAACCCCCGCCGGTGCAGCAGCTCGCCTGAGGTGTCGAGGCTGATGGTGCAGTAGTCGTTCAGTATTCGCACGTGGAACTCGAGTGGCGCCGCCTCGGTTTGCTTGGGGTAGAGACCCAGCTCGCGCATGTGGCGCGAGATGGCGCTGGCAACGGTGTTGGCCACCTCGTCACCTGCCTGCAGGCTCGAGCCGCGCGCGGTGACGTGCAGCGTGTAGCCGGTGTGGAACCCCAGGTGCACCTCCCATGGGAGCCTGCGGGCCCGGTCGTAAAGCATC
>JBBAFX010000136.1:0-6341 GCA_041655195.1 Trueperaceae bacterium | reverse complement strand
TGGCTGCGCCGCTACTGACCCGCCGGGAGACGTGGGCGTTCTGGGCGGCGCTGCCGCGACCGCCCGCCGCCGCTTACCGCGGCGCCACGCTCGGCATTGCCGGTGGCCTGCTGGTGCCGCTGGTAGCTGGTGGCGCCGCGGCAGGCTTGGTGCTGGGCCTCGGGCTGTTGGAGCTTGCGCTGCTGATCACGACCGTGGTTGCCACGGTTCTCTTCTGGACGGCGCTGGTGGCGCTCCTTAGCGCCCTGACCCTGGAACCAACGCGCGCCATGGCGCTCAGCCTGGCGGCGTGGGCGGTGCTGGTGCTGGCGTACTCCCCGTTGGTGGTGGGGCTAGCGGTCGCGCTCGCCGATTACCCTCTCACCGGCTTCTTGCTGGCGGCGCTGCTGCTCAACCCTCTCGAGTTGCTGAGGGTAGGTCTCCTGCAGGCACTGGATGTTCCGGTGCTGGTTGGCCCCATCGGCAAGCTGGTGAGCGACTACGTACCCAGCGGCGGCATGCTCATCGGGCTCGCCTCGGTGGCGCTGGGTGTGTTGACGATGCTGTGGGCGGCGGGGTTCCTGTTCGCGCGGCGCGACCGCTGAACCGGCCCGCTAGCGCCCGCCCGCCACCCGCAGTATGGCGCCCGTTACGTATGACGCTTCCTTCGACATGAGCCACGCCACAGCGTTGAAGCGGATGCCGTCGTTGTTGACTAGGCCCGTTATCTGCCCGTAACGTTCCTCGGCCAGCGCGAACAGCGCATCGATGTCGGACTCGTTAGCCATGTCGGCCTGCACGCACAGGGCGCTGCTGCCGGCGGCTCGCGCTTCGCCCGCTACCCGCTCCGCAGGGGCGGCGTTGTTCTGGTACGTGATTATCAGTTGGTGGCCCTCGGCGGCCAACCTCTTGGCGATAGCCGCTCCGATACCGCGACTGCCGCCAGTTATCAGCGTCACGCGCTGACCCTCGTTGGCTTGACTCATGTTTGGCAGTATGGCATCGCTGCAGACATGGACGCCGCGGGCGGCCGACTCATTACGGTTGTGGCGCACGGATGAACGATACTGATAGGCAACTGAGAAGGGGGCTGCGCACCGATGGCGGTAAGAACGTCTGATACCCATCCGATAGAGGTTTTCTGGGTCGACCCCGCTGCGCATGGCGGCGCCGGCATGTTGGGCCTCACGTTCGCCCCCGGCAAGAAGGGCGCTGGCATGGTCACGGGCGCCCGCTGGGAGCGCGACCTGGCAACCGACCTGCAGCGCTTGCGCGAGCACCACGGCGCGCACGTGCTGGTGTCGCTCATGGAAGCGTTCGAGTATGACGACCTAGGCGTGCCAAGCCTGCTCGCAGACGCAGCTAGGCGCGGCCTGAGAGTGCACCACCTGCCGATCGTGGATGGCGCGGTGCCCACCGCAGACCAAACCGAGCAGGTGAACGCGCTGGTGCAAACCGTCAAGGAGTCTCTGCAGGCAGGCGAGCGCGTGGTGGTGCATTGCCGCGGTGGGCAGGGCCGCTCGGGCACCGTGGCGGCGCTGGTGCTGTGCGCCTTCGGTCGTTCGGCTGACGAGGCCGTGCGCCTGATGCGGGCGGCGCAACCGCGCGCCGTTGAGAACGCCGGTCAGCACGAGTACGTGCGGGAGGGCGCCCGGCGCCTGGCCCTCAACCGTAAGCGCGGCGCGCTCCTCGGCCTGGCGGTCGGCGACGCGCTGGGCACCACGCTGGAGTTCAGAAGCCCAGGAACGTTCGAGCCACTAACCGACATGGTGGGCGGCGGCCCGTTCGGGCTGAAGCCCGGCGAGTGGACCGACGACACAAGCATGGCGCTCTGTTTGGCCGAGAGCCTCGTGGAGAAGCGGGGGTTCGACCCTGAGGATCAGATGCAGCGCTACGTGAGGTGGTGGCAGGACGGCTACTTCAGTGTGACGGGCGAGTGCTTCGACATCGGTGTAACCACCCGGGCCGCCCTGCAGCGCTTCGTTAACAGCGGCGATCCGTTCGCTGGCTCCACCGACCCCGGCACGGCTGGTAACGGTAGCATCATGCGGCTGGCGCCCGTGCCTATGGCGTACGCCCACGACCCCGCGGAGGCCATACGCCTGGCCGGCGAAAGCTCGCGCACCACGCACGGTGCCCGCACTTGCGTGGACGCGTGCCGGTACATGGCGGGCATCATCGTCGGGGCCATCAACGGTGCCAGCAAGGCGGAGCTGCTCGCTCCGATGTACACCCCGAGCGCGGGCTCCTGGGACGCCGCGCCGCTGGCTGAAGAGGTGGCCGAGGTGGCCGGTGGTTCGTTTCACGTGAAACAACCTCCCGCTATAAGGGGCAGCGGCTACGTGGTGCAGTCGTTGGAGGCCGCCCTGTGGGCGTTCGCCAACAGCGCCTCGTTCGAGGAGGGCGCGCTGATGGCCGTGAACCTAGGCGACGATGCCGACACCACCGGGGCCGTGTACGGACAGATCGCTGGTGCTTACTACGGTGCTTCGGGCATTCCGGCAGGTTGGTTAGAGAAGATTGCCATGCGCGAGGAGATCGAGGCGCTGGCCGAGAAGCTCGTTGCTCGAATTGTGCCCTAAGCGATCTTAGACCGGGATAACTGCCCGCTGCGGGCGCCGCGTTCGACTTCCTACACTCGCTGTAACTAGGTAGTACGAAGGAGCCCCTATGAAAGCATGGCAGTTCACCGGCACCAACCAACCGTTGGTTCTCAACGAAGTACCGGAGCCCAGCGCGGGCCCGGGTCAGGTGGTACTCGACATCAAGGCCGCGGGCTTATGCCACTCCGACGTGGGCGTGTTGGACGACCCGGGCTGGATGCCCCTGATAGCCAAGACGCCGATAACCATCGGCCACGAGAACGCCGGGGTCATCAGCGAACTGGGTGAGGGCGTGACCGGCTTCAAGGTCGGTGACCGCGTGGCGGTGTGCCCCACCACGCCGGCGGGCGCGCCGGGCTACAGCTTCGACGGCGGATTCGCGCCCAAGATGGTCATCGACGCGCAGGCGCTGGTGCCCATCCCCGACGGCGTCGACTTCCTCGCTGGCGCGGCGGCCACCGACGCCGGTATGACCTCCTACGCCGCTGTTGTCTCGCAGGGCGGCGTGAAGAAGGGCGACAAGGTCGGCATCATCGGCTTCGGCGGACTTGGTCAGATCGGCACCCGCGTGGCCGTGCTGAAGGGCGCCGAAGTCTACGTGGCCGAGCTCAACGAGTCGGTCTGGCCGTTGGCCAAAGAGGCCGGAGTGGCTGGCGTTGCCAAGTCGCTCACCGACTTCCCGGACGTGAAGTTCGACGTCATCGTTGACTTCGCCGGTTTCGGTACCACCACGGCGCAGGCGGTCGACATCATCCGCCGCGACGGCACCGTGGTGCTGGTCGGCATGGGCAAGCTGGAGTCGCTCATCAACACGCGCTCGCTGATCCTCAACCAGTGCAACCTCAAGGGCTCCAACGGCGGCACCAAGGAGGATATCGCCGGCGTTTACGAACTCATGGCCTCCGGCGACCTCAAGCCCACCATCACGGCCATCACGTTCGACGAGATCCCGGAAGGTATCGATAAGTTGCGGGATGGCAAGGTGACCGGGCGCTTGGTCGCGGCCTTCTGAGGTAACTAGCTTGAGAGAATGATGGGGCGGGGGTGTTGACCCCCGCCCGCAGTAGTGCCGAGAAGTTGACGTTGTTGTTGAGGACAACCCACACTCAGCTGGAGTGGCCCGAACGCGACGAGCGCACGAGAGGTGCGCCTCTCATGACTCGGCGCACTCCCAGCTGACTCAGCGGGGCGAAGCGGCTACGCGACTAGGTAGAGATACGTCCGACTCTCGTCCCGTGCAACGACTCTGAAACGGTTCGCAAATAGCGTGGTGCTTAGCCGATTGAGGCAATCAGTACGCGGCTCTGGCTGCTTACTCGGTAGCCGGAGCGAACTTCGGTCGTGCCGTTCGGCGTAGAGAGGAACCAACCCCGTGAGAACCCTCGTCGTAGTAGCCCTCCTTCTAGTCGCCCCTCAGTCCCTCGCACAGGACACCGCCGCCGCCATTGCCCGCTTCGCTGAGCTAGGCATCATGCACAACAACTCGGCGATAGACGCCGACAACATCGAGAGCGTTCAGTCTCTACGGATCAGTAGCGACGTGGGCGCCCAACTGACCGATCAGGACGTGCTCCACCTCGCGGCCCTGCCGCGGCTTGGCCACCTGACCATCGGTAGCGCCCCGAACGTAACCCCAGCCGGGTTAGCGCAGCTGGTGGGCGTGAGAAGCCTGTGGAACCTCAGCTTCCGGGGCGCGGGCCTCACAGACGACCAGGTCGCGGCCCTATCCGGCCTGGTCGGGTTGCGTTCGCTGGACCTGGCTCTCAACCGCGAACTGACCGACGGAGCCATGCCCGCGGTGGCAGCGATTCTTAGCCTGGAGACGCTCACGCTTGACAGCACCGCCGTCACCGACACGGGACTGGCGCACCTGGCCGGCCACCCGGCGCTGCTGCGGCTAAGCCTCGTGCAGACCTCCGTCACCGATGCGGGGCTGCAGGCCGTTGGCGCCATCAGCGGCCTTCGGAGCCTGGGCCTGAACGGAACCCGCGTTCGCGGTAGCGGGTTCGCGCACCTGGCTGGGCTGCCTCGCCTGGAAGAGATAGCCGCTCAGAACCTGAGCCTGGACGACGCCAGCATCGAGCACCTAGCCAGTATCCCCTCGTTGCAACGGGTCTTCGTTTGGCACAACGCCCTGACCGACGCCTCCACGCCGTGGCTGGCAAGCCTGCCGAACCTGCGCACGCTGTACCTCGACGCCAACGCCATTACCGACGCGGGCCTCAGCGCCTTCGTGGGGCACGAGTCGCTCACCACCCTGTGGCTGTCTGGCACTGAAGTGACCGACGCCGGGCTGCAGGCCCTGACGAGCCTGCCGCTTGAGCTGGTCATGCTGAACGGCACCGCCGTCACCGACGCCGGCGTGAAGGTGCTGGCGGCCATTCCTACCCTGCGCACGATCGAGGTGCGTAACACGGCAGTTTCTGAGGCGGGAGTGGAGGCGGCCATGGCGGTGGAGAGCCGCAACGAGCGCTTACAGATCCGGCGGTGACAGCGGAGGCCAGGGCTGAGTTGCGTTAGTTCGCGATCACTACCGTTCGCGTATCCTCGAAGGGCATGGTAGTCGACGAGGCACTCGTGAACGCGGCCATCAACCTGGCCGAGCGCCGTTACTCCGGTGATCCTGACGGTGATGGTTGGGCGGGCGCAGCCGCGATGTACACCTCAGATGGGCGGATCCTGACGAGTGTGTACGTGGATTCCCCAAACGCGGCTGCGTCGTTGTGTTGCGAAGCTGGTGCGATAGCTGAGGCGCATAAGCTGAACCTCTCGGTAGCTGCCACAGTCTGCGTTTCGCGCGATAGGCCCGATGCTCCGTTCGTCATTCTTACGCCGTGTGGCATTTGCCAGGAGCGGTTGGCTTACTGGGGTGGCAACGTGCAGGTAGCGGTCCCAAACCCGGGCGACCCCACCCGTTGGCTCTCCAAACCGTTACGTGAGGTGCAGCCGCATTATTGGGCGGGCGTTTTCGGCGATTTCTGACACCCAACAATTCTGGCAACCGGAGCGGCTCAATTAGTTCTGGACCGCTCCGGCTGCCTGCCGCCACATCGTTATGCGCTGCGCACAACTCCGGTCACAGGCGTTAGGGCCCGAACTGCACGACGAACGCGTCGTACCCGCCTGAGTTCGGGGTGCCCGCGTCTATGAGCGTGCCGTTCGTTTCGCCAGCAATGTAGATGGTGCCATCAGCGTTGACCGCGAAGCCCAGGGGCCTCTCGAAACCGCCGGAGCCGTACTGGCGGGTTCTTTGCCACTCGCCCGCAGCGGTGAACTCGCTGATGAACATGTCTAGCGGGTTACCCACCGAGGCGCCATCCATCTGCCCGCTGTTCCGGCCCATGGCGACCACGCTGCCGCTTGAAGCGACATGCACCCAGTGTGCTGACGCCATTACCGTGCTTGCTAGCTCTTCCATCCAAACTTCAGAACCGGCGGCGCTGAACTTGCCTACGAACGCGTTATCTGCCGTGCTGCCAGCAGCGACGATTCCGGCGCCGTCGCTATCCATGACCAGGTGGTTCAGCTGGTCGGAATCGGCTGTGCCGAACTGATGAACCCATTCAGTTTCTCCGTTAGCCGCAAGCTTGCCCACAAACGCGTCGCTCGATCCGGCGTTGCTGCCAGCCCCAGGCATGGCGCCACTGGTGAAACCACCCAGCGCTACACCGCCGTCAGCCGCTAGGGCTATGGCCGTTATCTCGTCGCGCTCGGCGGTGCCCAGTTGGGTGAGCCACTCGAGGCCGCCGTCACCGTCGA
>JBBAFX010000135.1:0-6417 GCA_041655195.1 Trueperaceae bacterium | reverse complement strand
CGAACAGCTACGTGGAGCCCCCGCCACCTCTCTGCTACCGCGCGAGTCTATCAAAGGGTTGCCCGGTCGGGGGGTAACCCCGCGAGCCGACGGCGATGTGTCCGGGCCCGAAGGTCAAGCCTGGCTTCACGAGACTCTCATGTAGTCTCACGCCGAAAGGTCTACTATTGGTCGTTCCTTGAAAATCGAGAGGTTTTCTAGAGACTCGGGCGAGAGCCCGGCAAATCTTTGGCTAAACAGAGCTTTAGCAGATAGGCAATACAACATGGCAACAGGCACCGTAAAGTGGTTCAACAGCGAAAAGGGCTTCGGCTTCATTGAGCAAGCCGACGGCGGTAACGACGTCTTCGTGCACTTCTCCGCCATCCAGGGCGACGGCTACCGCTCGCTCAACGAAGGCGACGAAGTAGAGTTCCGCGTCGAGCAGGGCCAGAAGGGCCTTCAGGCTGCGGACGTGCGCGTTACCAACGCCGCTTCGCGCTACTAAACACCCGCTAACTTAGACCCGGAATTGACCGGTAGGGCGCCCACGGGAACGTGGGCGCCCTTTTGTTATGTCGCCCCTCCAGGAAATGCACATGGGTTCCTGGTACGGTCGGTACATGCCGAGCACGTGTCACCGGTCGCAACTTGCAGGAGTCGCTCCAGCTCGAGGCGCACGGCTTATGCGCGCAGTAGAGCGTAACTCGTGGCTTGTCGCAATCCCGTTCCTATTGGGACCGGCTAGCGCGCTGGCCGTGGCTAACCCGGGCCCCCCAGTTGGACGCGAGGCCGCCACTACACCGGGAGGAACATCGCAAGGAAAAAAGGATCACAGCGGGTTGAGCGCGACCCCGACCCGAACATGACTAACACCGCCGTGGAGCACACCGTGAACGAGCGGCTGAGGAGCGCACAGGTAACGTTCTGCAGCGCCTACAGGGACCGCAGCTACAGCTACATAAGCTTCTCGTCCACACTGACCGGCGCGAAGTTGGCCGTGACCGTTACCTACAGCGGCAGCGTCACCGAGATCCTCACGGGCGCGCAGCACTCGGCCACCGGCACCGCCAGCGCGACCTACTCGTGGAACGGGTGCCGCTGGGTGGGTACGGGTGTGGAGTACTGAAACCTGGTCGTTTGAAGAGCGCCACGCCGCGACTGCACATCTGAGCATTACACTGCAACGCGGAAACCTACCGCCGAGCGCAAGCCACGCGCCCCTGCACGGGGCGGCGGCCAGGTACTCAAGGAGAAAAACAGACGTATGTGCGGCATAGCCGGCTACTACAAGCTTCAGAACGCCTCCGCCGAGCGCGAGTTGCTGCTGGACATGGCGGGAGAACTGCATCACCGCGGCCCCGACGGCGTGGGCCTCTACCTCGATGGCTCCTTCGGAATGGTCAGTACGCGCCTCTCGATCATCGACTTGGCGGGTGGGGACCAGCCGCTCTCTGACGAAGCCGGTCGCTACTGGGTCATGCAGAATGGCGAGATCTACAACTACCCGGAGCTGCAGGAGGAACTGGCGGCGCTTGGTCACACCTTCAGAACCCGCTCCGACACGGAGGTCATCGCTCACGCCTTCGAGGAGTGGGGCGTCGATTGTCTCGATAAGCTCAACGGCGAGTTTGCAATAGCCATCTACGACTACCAGACAAAGCGGCTGCTACTGGCGCGCGACCGGTTCGGAATCAGGCCCCTGTTCATCGGGCGCTTCGGTAACGACGTGGCGTTCGCTTCAGAAGCCAAGGCGCTGTTGCGCCACCCCGCCGCTGAGCGCAACCTCGACGCGTTCGCGCTGGTGGAGACGTTCACCCTATGGGCCGTTCAGCCCGACCGGAGCGCCTTCCCCGGCATCAGCGAGTTGGAGGCCGGCCACTACATGTGGGTCGGTCCCGACGGAGCCAGCGACCCAGTGCAGTGGTGGGCGCTGAAATTCGGCCCGATCGAAGGTCGCAGATCGGAATCTGCTGAGGAATTAGCAGAGGAGATCCTCGCCAAGTTAGACGACGCCACCCGCATCCGCCTTCGCGCAGATGTGCCCGTTGGCGTTTACCTGTCTGGCGGGCTCGACTCGTCGGCTACGGCGGCGCTGGCGCGGCGTCACACTTCCGGCCCGCTTGCGGCCTTCAGCCTCTCGTTCGACGATCCACGCTTCGACGAGTCGGAGCACCAGGACCGCATGGCCCACGCCCTGGGCGTGGAGATGCACCGGGTGACCGTTTCGGACGGGGAAGTGGCAGACGCGCTGCCGCGCGTTATTAGGCACGCCGAGAAGCCCATGCTGCGCACGGCGCCCGGCCCACTACTGGCCCTGTCCGCTCTAGTGCGCCAGTCGGGCTTCAAGGTGGTTCTCACGGGTGAAGGCTCTGACGAGCTGTTCGGTGGCTACAACCTGTTCCAGGAGGCTGCTGTGCGGCGCTTCTGGGCTCGTGATCCGGAGTCGCGCCTACGCCCTCTGCTCTTCGGCCGGCTTTATCCCTACCTTTCGCGGGATCTGGCCGCCGGAGGCGGCCTTATGGCGGAGTTCTTCAAGAACGGCATGCTGGAACTGAACGACCCGCTCTACAGCCACCGGCCGCGGCTTCGCACCACGGCCCGGAACCTACGCTTCCTGGCACAGGGCGTTCGGGCCTCGGTGGAGCAGGTGGGCGAACCCGAAGCGCGGCTTCTGGCCCGGTTGCCGGAGGACTTCAGCGCCTTGGGTCCACTTGGACGGGCGCAGCACCTCGAGATAATCACGTTCCTTACGGGGTTCCTGCTGCACTCTCAGGGCGACCGCATGCTTGCCGCCAACTCGGTTGAGGGGCGCTTTCCGTTCCTCGACGTGCACGTGGCCGAGCTGGCTGCGTCGTTGCCGGAGCGGCTACGCATGAACGGCATCCGTGAGAAGTATCTTCTGCGCAAGGCGCTAAAAGGCGTTGTGCCCGACGCGATCAACCGGCGCCCTAAGCGGCCGTACCGCGCCCCCATCCTGCGGTCCTTCTTCGGGCCAGGAGCCCCGGACTACGTGGCCGAGCTCATGTCAGAAGAGGTCATCGCGCGGACCGGTCTGTTCAACACTACAGGGGTAGTGAAACTCGCAGAAAAGGCCAAGCGCTACGTGGATCAGGGCCTTAGCGAGAGTGATGAGATGGGTGTGGTGGGCGTGCTTTCAACCATGCTGCTGCATGAGCAGTTCGTTAGGAACCCGGAGCGCGCGCCGCGGGCGATGGCCACGCGTACCGTTATTGGTGACGCACCCGTGTTGCCTAGCAATACCGGTACACCTAACTAAGTAAGCATCGTGTTGGAAAACTCATGTAAGAATGAACCCACCTGAGCCAAGGTCGCGTAGGGGGCGGCAGAACTGCAGTTAGCTTCGCTGTGGCAGTTGCACGGCTGCTTGCTTACCCTGCCGGATTTAGCTTGTAAGCGGCCCAGAGCCGCACAAGGAGGATGTAGATGTTCAGGAGACTCTTGGGTCTTACCGCAGTTCTGCTGTTCCTGGCGGCGTGCACGCAGCCGGCTCCGCCTGTCGTTTCGGTGGCCGTATCGCCGGCCGCCGGCGCTAGCGACGTAGCCGTTAGTTCGGTAGTCACCGCCACGTTCAGCGTGGCTATGGACGAAGACACGCTGGATGACGTCTTCACGCTTACCGCCACTGGTGGCGCCGTGCCTGGAGCGCAGAGTTACGATGCCGCCCAGCGCCGGCTCACCTTCACCCCCGACGCTGACCTCGCTTACGGGACCGAGTACACGGCCTCCCTGGCCCGCAGTGTGCGCTCCACCGCGGGCGGTCGCCTGGCGGGCGAAGCGACCGGCCTCTACAGCTGGACCTTCACCACCGAGGCGGAACCTGAGGAGACCGGTGAAGTCACGTCGGTCACCGTGGTCCCTAGCACTGCCGAGGTCGAACTCGGCGATACGCTGCAGCTGACCGCCACCGTGGTGGCTGATGACGGCGTCGATGCCTCGGTAACCTGGTCCAGCAGCGACGAGGCCGTGGCCACCGTCAGCGCCAGTGGCCTCGTTACCGCTGTAGCGGGTGGTACCGCCACCATTACCGCCACCTCCGTGTTCGATGCGACTGTATCGGGTAACGCTGCGATAACCGTGCTTGCCCCTGCTGTTACTAGCGTCAGCGTGACACCTGCCCAGGCTGCCATCCTCACGGACGGCACCCAGCAGTTCCTCGCCGACGTGGTGGGTGTTAGCGGCGCCAGCCTGGCCGTTACCTGGTCCAGCAGCGACCTGGCCGTTGCCACCGTTAGTGAAACCGGCCTGGTCACCGCTGTTGCGGCGGGCACAACTACTATCACCGCCACGTCGGAAGTCAGCCCCTCAGTGAGCGGCACTGCAGAACTCACGGTCTCCGACGTTCCCGTGGTCACTGCCATTACGCTCGACCCGGCGACCACGGAGCTGGAGATTGGCGAGACCGTGGAGTTGACCCCCGCCGTTGCCGCAGCTGGTGGAGCGGACGAATCAGTAGTTTGGGACAGTTCCGACCCGACCGTCGCCACTGTGGTGGACGGCGCGGTTACAGCGGTTGGCGCGGGTTCGGCCACTATCACGGCCACCTCAGTGTTCAATCCTTCTGTAGTTGGCTCCGCCGCCGTGACCGTGCTGGCGGAAGCGGTTACCGGTGTAGTAGTTGATCCGGCCGAGGTCACGATTGCGGTGGGTGACGCGGACGTTCAGTTCACGGCCACCGTGACTGCTGTTAGCGGCGCTTCTGAAGAAGTGACCTGGTCCAGTGACGATCCTGCCGTGGCTTTGGTTGATGCTGATGGTCTGGTGTCGGCTGTGGCTGCTGGTACTGCCACGATTACGGCTACTTCGGTGTTTGATGCGGCGGTCTCTGGTTCGGCTACAGTGAACGTTCCGGGCGTAACCGATGTGGACGTCACTCCGGGTAGCGCGGATCTGACTCTCACCGGCACCGTTCAGCTCCTGGCGACTGTGACTGCTGTGCATGGTGAGGCTGACGAGAGTGTTACCTGGTCGAGTAGCGACCCGGACGTCGCTACAGTTAGTGAGACTGGGTTGGTTTCGGCTGTTGCCACCGGCAGCGTCACCATCACCGCTACTTCGGTGGCTACTCCCAGCACTTATGGTGCGGCGACCGTTGATGTTCACTCCGAGGTCGTTGCCGCCGACTACGTTTCCGACGCCGGCTACCTTGACGGTGCCGTACTTGACCTGGCCCCACCGGTCGTTTCGGGCGGCCTGGCGCCGTACACGTACACGATGAGCGCGGGCCTCCTCCCGTCTGGCGTCACGCTGAACCCAGACGGCTCCATCAGCGGCACCGCGACCGGCGCGGCCGACTACTTCGGCACCGTGACCGTATCCGACGACCTGGGGCAGACCGCCACGGCCGACTTCAGATTCTCGATAGTGACTGCTCTCGAGCTGAACCTCTACCTTGACGACACGCTGACGGTAGACACGGAGTTCGCGCCGCAGTCGCTCATCGCGGCGGGCGGGCTGGCGCCGTTCACGATCGAAGCGGTCATCATCGACCCTGAGGATCCCGAGTGGGCGGACCGCTACGACGACGGCACCTGGTCGACGCACCTTCTGGATGAACAAGGCGCCCTCGCGCCGGGCCTAGACGCCAACGCCGATACCGGTGTGGTTTCCGGCACCGTCACGGCCATCGGCTTCCACCGCACTTACCTGCGTGTCACGGACGCACTTGGGCAGACCGACGTTGTGCAACTCGAGATTGTGGTCGAGGCGGCGCCGCTGGTGCTCACGTACTCTCCTGCTGCGTACGCTTACCAGTGGAACGTGGCGCTGGTGGTTCCGGAGGAGAACGTTACCGTTACCGGTGGAGTTGCGCCGTACGCGTTCAGCTGGAGCCGGGAATCATGCCAGTACGGCCCCATTTGCGTTGACAACACTTGGCACCTTGATGGCGCAACGGGAGTAATCGAGCATGACGCTGTTCAGCTTGACTGGTTTTATTGGGACCTGGGACACCGCACTTACCGGGTCACAGTCACTGATGCCATGGGCGCCACGGCGACCTTCGACGTCGTGTTCAACGAACTCTAGTCTCCAACCGGCCAAACGCGGACGTACGCTCCGCAGTCAGGCCCCTCACCCACTAAGTTGAACCGCCGGGCGACCCACAGTGGTCGCCCGGCCGCACTTGCTTCGCTGGCCAACCAGATAGTGGCTCCAAGGCACTACCGAACGTGCCGCCGCCCAGGTAACGCTGGCGATTTCTCGCCATGCACCACACACCTCATGGAACAACTGCCCGAAGTGTGCCACTCTGGAGCTAGGCGCGTGAGCCAGAACATTGGACCAGCCGAAACGAATGCTTCGACCGTAAGCTTATGGCCTCACGCAAACACTCTCGGGGGCGGCACCTGGCCGTCGTAGGAGGAAAGCATGCTCAAGAAACTCTTGGGGCTGACCGCGTTGTTGCTGTTTCTGGCA
>JBBAFX010000134.1:0-6566 GCA_041655195.1 Trueperaceae bacterium | reverse complement strand
CCAGCGCGCGCTCTTCCGGGAGCAGTTCCGCGGGCTGTTGCAGGCGTACCTGACCGGGCTGGACGCGGTCGGCGAACCGCCCGCTCACGCGGCTAGTCAGCGGTCAGCAGATCAGCCCGCCGAGACGCCCGAGTACGCCGCCGGCGCGCTCCTGGACGACCTGCTCGACGATACGGTCCAGCCGTAACCTCACAGCAGCGCCGGCGGGGCCCGCTAGCGCGCACGAATCTACCGCCACGAACGTTGAATGCCGTACTGCTCAACTGCCGGCGTGGGCTAGCGCCACCTCCAGGGTGGTGAACGGCAGCGCCGCGCACTTCACGCGCGCGGGCAGCTTGGCCACGCCTCGCAGCACCGCCAGCTCGCCCAGTTCCGGGGCGGGCTCTGCGCCGTGCAGCATGGCGCGGAAGCGCTCGCTCAGCGCTAGCGCCTCTGCCCTGCTCAGACCTGCCACGGCGTCCGTCAGCATGCTGGCGGACGCCTGCGAGATGGCGCAGCCTTCGCCCTCGAACGAAACGCCGGTTATGACGTCGCCACCGAACTTCAGGTAGAGCGTCACCTCGTCACCGCAGCTCGGGTTCACGCCCTCCTCGCGGACGTCGTGCGGCTCCAGCACGCCGTGGTTCCGGGGCTTCTTGTAATGCCCGAGGATGGCTTCCTGGTAGAGCGAATCGAGGATGCTCACAGCCCGCCACCGAGCGCTGCGAAGCGCTCCTGCACGTGCGCCACGCCCGCCACCAGGCGGTCGACCTCTTCCTCCGTGTTGTAGAGGTAGAAGCTCGCCCGCGCGCTGGCGCGCAGACCCAGCTCCTGCGCTAGTGGCTGCGCGCAGTGGTTGCCGGCCCGCACGGCCACGCCCAGTTGGTCCAGCGCGGTGGCCAGGTCGTGGGGGTGCACGCCCTCCACTGTGAAGGTAACGAGGCCGCCGCGGTCGTCGCCCTCCGGACCGTAGAGCTCCACACCCGCCAGGGCGCGCAGGCCCCGTATGGCGCGGGTGGTGAGCGCCTGCGAGTGCAGGTGCACCCGCTCCAGCCCGACGGCGCTCAGGTAATCGACGGCTGCGCCCAGCCCGACCGCCTCAGCGATGCTCGGGGTGCCAGCCTCGAAACGCTTAGGCGGCACGGTGTAAGTGGTCTCCTCCAGCGTCACCTTGCGGATCATCTCGCCCCCGACCAGGAAAGGCGGCATCTCCTCGAGCAGCTCGCGGCGGCCGTAGAGCGCGCCGATACCTGTGGGGCCCAGCATCTTATGGCCCGAGAAGGCGTAGAAGTCCGCTCCCAGCGCCTTGACGTCCACGGGCAGGTGCGGCGCACCCTGCGCGCCGTCCACCAGCAGCAGCGCGCCCGCCGCGTGCGCCAGGTCCGCCAGGCGCCTAACGGGGTTGATGGTGCCCAGCACGTTGCTCATGTGGAAGGTCGTCACCAGCTTGGTGCGCGGCCCCAGCGCCGCTTCCAGCGCCGCCATGTCGAGCCTGTGGTCCTCCGTTACGCCCACGAAGCGCAGGCGCACGCCAAGCTCGTCGCGTAAGCGCTGCCACGGCAGCAGGTTGGCGTGGTGCTCGGCGACTGACAGCACGACCTCGTCGCCTTCACGCAAGTTGGCGCGGCCCCAACTGCTGGCTACTAGGTTCAGCGCTTCCGTGGTGTTACGGGTGAAGACGATCTCGCCGGGGTCCGCGCCCACGAAGGCGGCCACCTTGCGGTGCGCCTGCTCGTACGCCTCCGTGGCCTCGGTGGCGAGCGTGTGCGCGCCGCGGTGCACGTTGGCGTGGTGATTGTAGTAGTAATCCACCAACGCCTCCACGACCTGCCGGGGTTTCTGGGAGGAGGCGGCGCTATCTAAGAAAGCGAGGGGGTGGCCGTTGACGGTACGGGCAAGGATGGGGAAGTCGCGCCTGATGGACGCCACGTCCAAGATGGCGTCGGCGCTCCGGGTGTCTGCACTCATGTCGCCGAAGTGTAGCACCGGCCCGGCACCGGTCCCTGCCGCTACCAGCGGTAAACTCGAAAGCGTGCGCCTGCTCTCACTGTCACAGCTCAACGTGCGCAACCTGCGGACCCCTAGGTTGGAGTTCACAGCGGGCATCAACGCCATAGTGGGCCGCAACGCCGCCGGCAAGAGCAACCTGCTGGAGGCTGCCTACCTGGCGTGCACGGGCGAGATGGCCGGCGCCAAGACGGTGGAGCTGGTGCGCCTGGGCGAGGAGCAGGGCTACGTTGCGGCCGAGGTGGAGCACGACGAGGGCGTGTCCGAGATCGAGGTCGGCCTGGCGCCCGGCAGGAAGCAGATCCGCATAGACAAGCAGGCGGCGCGGGCGTCCGACGTGGCGCGCGTGGTGACCGCCGTGCTGCTCACGCCGGAGGACGCGGAGCTGGTGCACGGCCCGCCCAGCGGACGCCGCGGGTACTTGGACGGCCTGCTGGCTCGCCTCTCGCCCCGGTATGGCGCGCTCACGCGCGAGTACCACCGCGTGGTGGAGCAGCGCAACGCGCTACTGCGCATGGCGCCCTTCGATCCCAGCCTGGCGGTGTGGAGCGAACGCTTCCTCGCACTGGGCACCGAGATCGAGGAGCTGCGTGCGCGCGCCCTGGTGCGCCTGGCGCCGCTCGCCAGCGAGGTCTACGCCGAGATCGGTGGGCCCGCGGCCCCGCTGCTCGGGGTGAGTCTGCAGCGGAGCCACCACTTCGAGACGCTGGCCGAAGCCTTGGCGGCCGCTACCGAGGAGGAGCAGGCCCGGCGCCTGACGGTAGTAGGCCCGCACCGCGACGACCTGGGCCTCACCCTGGGTGGGCACAGCGTGCAGGCTTACGGCTCGCGCGGCGAGGCGCGCACGGCCGCGCTGGCGCTGCGCGTAGCCGAGTACCGCTTGCTGGCCGAGAAGCACCGTGAGCCGCCCGTGCTCCTCATGGACGACTTCACGGCGGAGCTCGACGAGAGCCGCCGCGCTTACCTGCTGCGGTTGGCCGCCTCCACGCCGCAGGCGCTGGTCACGGGCACGGAGCCGCCGCCGCGCTACGACCGGCTCCTGAACGTCGAGGCCGGGCTCTTCACTGAAGGGGCGCTGGCGCATGGCTGAGCGGCACGTGACCGAGTTCTTCGCGGAGGTCTTCAGGCGCGCGGGCATGAAACGCAACATGAAGCGCGCCGAGGCCGTGCTGCTGTGGCCGCGCGTGGTGGGCGCCGACGTGGCGCGTTTCAGTAGCGCCCGGGCGCTGCGCGAGGGGATCCTTTACGTGGACGTCAGCGATTCCGAGACGGCCATGCACCTGAGCATGCAGCGGAGCCGCTTCCTGGGTGAGTACCGCAGCACTTACGGCGTGACGGACGTGCGCGAGATCCGCTTCCAGGTCGGCCGCGTGACGAAGCAGGCCGCGCAGGCCGAGGAAGCGGGGCCCGCCGCCCCCGATATGGAGCGGGTGGATCCTCAAGAGCTCGCGCGCATAGCTAGGGACCTGGAGGCGCTGCAACTACCGGACGAGGTGGCGCAGGTGACCCTGCAGGCGGGGCGCAGCTTCCTGGCCCTGCAGGCGGCCAGGCGTGCGGCGGGGTGGACGCCGTGCCCCACGTGCGGCGCTCTGCACGACGGCGCGGTGCGGCCGCTCACCCCGCGCGAGGAGGCGCTACAGGAGGTGGGCCGTTCTGAAGAGGGCGTGGACCTGGCGCGGGAGCTGTGCGCCGCCTGCGCGCGTTACGCGCAGGAGGGCCGGGTGCGCGCGGCCGCCACGCGCGTCATGTTGGAACCCAACGCTGACGAGCCGGGCCTGAGCGTGGAGGAGCGCGCGGTGGCCGGCCACCTGGCGGCGCGCCGGCTTGACGCTCACCTGCGCGAGCTCATGCCGGCGGTGGCGCTGAACCCCGCCATGTTGCCGCAGCTCGACCGTGCCGCGCACTGCCGCGTGGCGCTGGCGCTTGGGGTGGCGCCAACGGCGGTGAGCCATGCCGACCTGGCCGCGTTCGACCCGCGCATAACGCAGTTACTCAGGAACCACGATCCGGGAACTTGAAGTGAAGCGTGTGGCCACGGCGCCCTGCCGTGCCGGCACGCTTCGGTGTTTAGGAGAGTAAGCATGCCTCAACCTGTCGTCCTAGTCATCCTCGACGGCTTCGGCCTGGCGCCCGCGGGCCCAGGTAACGCGGTAGCGCTGGCGCGCACGCCGGTCTTCGACGCCTTGTGGGCCAGCCGGCCCCGGACCACGCTGGTGGCGTCCGGCCTGCAGGTGGGCTTGCCTGCGGGGCAGATGGGCAACAGCGAGGTCGGCCACATGAACTTAGGCGCCGGCCGCGTGGTGCGTCAGAGCCTCACGCACATCCAGGCGTGCATAGACGACGGCTCGTTCTACGAGGCTGAGGAGCTGGTGCGACTCTTCGCTACGGCCGAGGCGGGCGGCACACTGCACCTCATGGGGCTCGTCAGCACGGGCGGGGTCCACTCTGACCTCAACCACCTCATGGCGCTGCTGGAGATGGCGGAACGGCGGCGGGTGCCGCGCGTGCGCCTGCACGCCTTCACTGACGGGCGCGACGCCCCACCCGACAGCGGCGCGGGTTTCCTGGCGCAGGTCGAGACGCGCCTGGCCGCGTTACGCGCTGCTGGCATTGACGCACGGGTGGCCAGCGTCAGCGGCCGGTACTACGCCATGGACCGCGACCTGCGTTGGGCGCGCACTAAGCAGGCTTACGACGCGGTGGTGTGCGGGGTGGCGGCGCGGCGCGCGGAGAACTCGGCGCAGGCCGTGGCGGAGGCGTACGCGCGCGGCGAGACCGACGAGTTCATAGAGCCCACGGTGATAGTGGACGCCGCCACGGGAGCGCCCACGGGCCCCGTGGCGGAAGGCGACGCGGTCTTCTTCTTCAACTTCCGCGCCGACCGCGCGCGGCAACTTACCTACGCGCTCTTAGGCGGACCGGACTGGAGCGAGTTCGCGCGCTGCGCCGCACCGAAGGTGGCGTTCGCCTCCATGATGGAGTACGACAAGCAGGTGCCCGCCCCGTTCGCGTTCGTGCTACCCGAGATAAACGAGACCCTCCCGCAGGTCCTGGCTGGCGCGGGCCTCAAGCAGTTCCACGCCGCCGAAACCGAGAAGTACGCTCACGTGACCTACTTCTTCAACGCGCAGCGCGAGGTGGCTTACGAAGGTGAGGAGCGCATGCTCGTGCCTTCGCCCAAGGTGGCCACGTACGACCTGCAGCCGGAGATGAGCTCGGTGGAGCTGACTGACCTGACGGCGGAGCGCATCTTGAAGAAGGACGACGCCTTCGTGCTCATCAATTACGCCAACCCGGACATGGTGGGGCACACCGGCGTGCTGCAAGCCGCCGTGCTGGCGTGCGAGGCGGTGGACCGCGGCCTCGGGCGCCTGGTGGAGGCCACGCTGGCGCGCGGCGGCGCCCTGCTAGTCATAGCCGACCACGGCAACGCTGAGCAGATGCAGGAACCGGACGGCAGTCCGCACACGGCGCACACCACCAACCCCGTGCCGTGCGTGCTGGTCACGGACGCGCCGGAGTTAAGCGGGGTCACGTTGCGGGACGGCGGCGCGCTGGCGGACGTGGCGCCCACCGTGCTGCAGCTGCTGGGGGTGCCTCAGCCCGCCGCCATGACGGGGCTCAGCCTACTGGTGGTCGGCGCGCAGGGCGAGTAGCGGCACCAGCATCTCTTCGGGTTCGAGGCTGCCGTGCATGCCTAGCAGCCTGGCCTGCTGCCGGCTAGGCCACAGGCTGGCGTTGCCACGCGCGAGCAGCACCACGTCGCCCACCCGGCGGTCTGCTTCCGGGTGCAGGCTGGCCGGGTCGCCGTAGAGCCCCGCCGCTAGAGCAGCAGCGCCGTTCACGACCTCGAAAGCGTCGCCGAGTAGCGCCTCCGCGGTTGCGGTCAGTTCGGCCACGCCGCCCGGCGTGCCGTAGAGGAAGGCGTGGCGCGGCTCTCCCCCCTCACTGGTGGCCATGAGGCGCAGCAGTTCGGGGTAGTCGTCCAGGAAACGCCGCTCTGCCACGGGGGTGGAGATATGGCCGTGATCGGCCGTGATCAGGAAGAGCGTGCCGTCGCGCGCTGCCGGCGTGAGGCCGTCCAGCAGGCGCCTCAGCTGGGGCACGAACGCCTCGAAGAGGCGCGGCACGCTGGGGCTGCCCTCGCCGTCGCGGTGTAGGAGGGAATCGAAGTCGGGCATGTACGCGTACGTGAAGCCGGGCGTGCCCGCCACCTGGTCCAGGTGCCGGCCCAGTAGCGTCAGCATGTCGACCCAGTCCACGTAACCGTGCACCTCGGCCCCTTCGAACTGTAGCCGCGAGAGCGGGTTGCGATAGATGTTGGCGGGAGCGAACGCGTGCCCACTAACCCCGGCCGCCGACAGCAGCTGGTAGAGGGACGGGGCGCCGCGCATGCCTTCGGGGGTCACGCCCCAGCGCTCCAGGTCGCCTACGTGAGCGTCGCGGTCGTTGGCGGGCTGGAAGAGGAGCATGTTGGCCACCACGCCCAGCCGCGGCAGACGCTGCGTGAAGCCGACGATGCCGAGCCCACCCGGAGCGCTGCCGTCCGCTTGCAGGACGGTGGTGGCTGCGGTGGTGGT
>JBBAFX010000133.1:0-6624 GCA_041655195.1 Trueperaceae bacterium | reverse complement strand
CGAACTCGACTGGGTACAGGGCGCACGCGTGAACCTGAGCGCCACCGAGCGCCGCGCCGCCACGCTCACCACCCGCCGCAGCGTTAAGAAGGAGTGGCAGGCGGCCTGGCTGCTGAAGGCCGTGAGCGTCATAGACCTCACCACGCTGGCTGGCGACGACACGCCCGGCCGGGTGCGCCGCCTGTGCGCCAAGGCGCTCTCACCGGTGCGGCAGGACCTGCTCGAGGAGCTTGGCGTAGCCGACCTGGGGCTCACCACGGGAGCAGTGTGCGTGTACCACGACATGATCCCCACCGCCGTGCAGGCGCTGCGGGGCACGGGTTTGCCCGTGGCTGCTGTCTCCACCGGCTTCCCGGCGGGGCTCTCGCCCTTCGAGACGCGCGTGGAGGAGATCCGCCGATCGGTGGCGGCGGGCGCTACGGAGATAGACATCGTCATCTCGCGCCGCCACGCGCTGTTGCAGGACTGGCAGGCGCTTTACGACGAGATCCGGGTGTTCCGCGAGGCGTGCGGCGAAGCGCACTTGAAGACCATCCTCGCCACCGGCGAGTTGGGCACGCTGCGCAACGTGTACCGCGCCAGTCTGGTGGCCATGATGGCGGGCGCCGACTTCATCAAGACCTCCACCGGCAAGGAGAGCGTGAACGCCACGCTGCCGGTGAGCCTCACCATGGTGCGCGCCATCCGCGACTACGCCGAGCGCACCGGTTACATGGTGGGCTTCAAGCCCGCCGGCGGCCTGCGCACCGCAAAGGACGCGCTGGCGTGGCTCATCCTCATGAAAGAGGAGCTGGGGCGCCGCTGGCTGGAGCCCGACCTGTTCCGCATAGGCGCCAGCTCGCTGCTGGCTGACATCGAACGCCAGCTCGAGCACCATGTCACGGGCCGCTACTCCGCCAACTACCGGCACCCACTCGGATGACTTCCATGAGCGTAAGCACCCTCACCGCCTTACCCGCGCGCTCGGCGCATCACGCGTGCCGGCGCCCCGCAGCTAGGAGCCTCACATGAGCGTCAAGGGCAGCAGTTCCAACGGGACGAGCGTCCGCGAGATCTTCTCCACCATGGAGTACGGCCCCGCGCCGGAAGCCGACGACGTGGCGCGCGACTGGCTCGAGCGCCACGGCCACCGGTTCGGTCATTACATCGGCGGGCGCTTCACGGAGCCGGTAGCGGGTGAGTACTTCGCCACCCAGCACCCCGGCGACGCTAGCGAGCTGGCGCAGGTGGCCCAGGGCGACGAGGCCGACGTGGCCGCCGCCGTAACCGCCGCCCAGGAGGCCCTGCCGGCCTGGCAGAAGCTCGGGCCGCACGGCCGCGCGCGTTACCTCTACGCGCTGGCCCGCCACATGCAGAAGCACGCGCGCCTGCTGGCGGTGGTGGAGGCGCTCGATAACGGCAAGCCCATCCGCGAGACCCGCGACCTGGATGTGCCGCTGGCGGCGCGCCACTTCTACCATCACGCCGGGTGGGCGCAGCTGCTGGATAGCGAGTTCGCCGGTTACGAGGGCGTGGGCGTGTGCGGGCAGATCATCCCCTGGAACTTCCCGCTGCTCATGCTGTCTTGGAAGGTGGCGCCGGCCCTGGCGGCTGGAAACACGGTGGTGCTCAAGCCCGCCGAGTTCACGCCGCTCTCGGCGCTGCTGTTCGCGGAGCTGGCCAGCGAGGTCGGCCTGCCTCCGGGCGTGCTGAACATCGTCACCGGCGACGGCCGCACGGGCGCCGCGCTGGTGGCCAACGAGGGTCTCGCCAAGGTGGCGTTCACCGGCTCTACCGAGGTGGGCCGCAGCATCCGCAAGGCCACCGCTGGTCGCGGCCTCAAGCTCTCGCTCGAGCTGGGCGGCAAGTCGCCGTTCATCGTGTTCGACGACGCCGACATTGACGGCGCCGTGGAGGGCGTGGTGGACGCCATCTGGTTCAACCAGGGTCAGGTCTGCTGCGCCGGCAGCCGCCTGCTGGTGCAGGAGAGCGTGGCCGAGCGGCTGGAAGCCAAGCTCATAGAACGCATGGAGAAGCTGCGCGAAGGCCCCTCGCTGGATAAGTCCATCGACATCGGCGCCATCATCGCGCCCGTGCAACTCAGCAAGATCGAGCGCCTGGTGCAGCAGGGCAAGGACGAGGGTTACGCCTGCTTCCAGCCCAGCTGGTCCGCACCGAAGGACGGCTGGTACTACCCGCCCACGCTCTTCAGCAACGTCTCGCCCGCCGCCACCATCGCGCAGGAGGAGATCTTCGGACCGGTCATCGTGAGCATGACGTTCCGCACCCCCGAGGAGGCCGTGGAGCTTGCCAACGACAGCCGCTACGGGCTGGCCGCCTCCGTCTGGACAGAGAACGTGAACCTGGCGCTCGATATTGCCCCCAAGCTCAAGGCGGGCGTAGTGTGGGTCAACTGCACAAACGTCTTCGACGCCGCCGCTGGCTTCGGCGGCTACCGCGAGTCGGGCTTCGGCCGCGAGGGCGGGCGCGAGGGCATGTACGAGTACCTGAAGCCCAGCTTCGCCAAGACACTGCCCGCCTATACGGCCGCCGAAGTGGCAGCGCCCGCCGGCGCGGACGAGTTAGACGCGGGCGTGCAGGAGAGCGCCACGGCCCAGGGCCTGCCGGCAATAGACCGCACCCCCAAGCTGTTCATCGGCGGCAAGCAGAAGCGCCCCGACGGCAACTACGTCTACCCGGTGGTGGGCCCAAACGGCCAGCGCGTCGGGCAGGCGCCGCTAGGTAACCGCAAAGACGTACGCGACGCCGTGGAGGCCGCCGAGAAGAGCGCCGCCTGGACCAAGAACACGGCTCACGGCCGCGCCCAGGTGCTGTACTACCTGGCCGAAAACCTGAGCCTGCGCGCGCCCGAGTTCGAGGAGCGCCTGCGCGCCCTTACCGGCGCGGATCGTAAAACCGCCGAGCGCGAGGTGCACGCCAGCATCTCCCGGCTCTTCAGTTACGCCGCCTGGGCCGATAAGTATGGCGGCCAGGTGCACCCCACCCCCATGCGCAACGTGACCCTGGCCATGAACGAACCGTGGGAGGTGCTGGCGGTGGTGGCGCCCGAGGAGGCGCCGCTACTCGGCTTCGTATCGCTGGTGGCGCCCGCCCTGGCCATGGGCAACCGCGTGGTGGCCGTACCCAGCTCGAGGGCGCCCCTGGCGGCCACGGACCTGTACCAGGTCTTCGAAACATCGGATCTACCCGCTGGTGCCGTGAACATCGTCACCGGCGTGAAGGACGAGCTAGCCGCGGTACTGGCCAAGCACGACGCCGTGCAGGCCATGTGGTACTTCGGATCGAGAGAGGGCAGTGAAGTGGTCGAGCGTGAGAGCGCCGGCAACCTGAAGGCCACCTGGGTGAACTTCGGGCGCAAGCGCGACTGGTACGACCCGGTGCAGGGCGAGGGGCGCGAGTTCCTCCGCCACGCCACCAGGGTGAAGAACATCTGGGTGCCGTATGGCGAGTGACGTGAACGCTAGACCTCGCGCCGCTACGGGCGGGTTCCTTGAGCACCTGCGGGCAGAAACAGCCAAGCTCCGCGACGAGGGCCTCTACAAGGAGGAGCGCGTAATAGCCTCCCAGCAGCAGGCAATCGTGAACGTGGGTGGCACCGAACTTCTCAACCTGTGCGCTAACAACTACCTCGGGCTCGCCAACCACCCCGAGGTCATCAAGGCCGCGCAGGCCGGGCTGGACGAGCGCGGCTTCGGCGTGGCCTCCGTACGCTTCATCTGCGGCACGCAGGACATCCATAAGGAGCTCGAAGCGCGCGTCAGCCGCTTCCTGGGCACCGAGGACACCATCCTCTACTCCAGCTGCTTCGACGCTAACGGCGGCCTCTTCGAGACCATCCTTGGCCCAGAGGACGCCGTCATCTCCGACGAGCTGAACCACGCCAGCATCATCGACGGCGTGCGCCTCAGCAAGGCCAAGCGCTTCCGCTACGCCAACAACGACCTGGCCGACCTAAGGCGTCAGTTGGAGGCGGCGGAGGGCTCGCGCTTCAAGCTGATAGCCACCGACGGGGTGTTCTCCATGGACGGCGTCATAGCCGACCTGAAGGGCATCTGCGACCTAGCCGACGAGTTCGGCGCCATGGTCATGGTGGACGACTCGCACGCCACCGGCTTCACTGGCGAGGACGGGCGCGGCACGCACGAACTGACCGGCACCATGGGCCGCGTGGACATCATCACCAGCACCCTCGGCAAGGCCCTGGGCGGCGCCTCCGGCGGCTTCACCAGCGGGCGTAAAGAGATCGTGGAGTGGCTACGGCAGCGCAGCCGCCCGTACCTCTTCTCCAACTCGCTGGCGCCCTCGCTAGTGGCGGCGTCCATCAACGTGCTCGACATGCTGGAGGGCGGCGCCGAGCTGCGCGCGCGGTTGCGTGACAACGCCGCGTTCTTCCGAACGGCCATGACCAACGCCGGCTTCACGCTGGCGGGCGCGGGGCACCCCATCATCCCCGTCATGATCGGCGACGCCGCGCTGGCGGCACGCATGGCCGACGAGCTGCTCAAACGCGGCATCTACGTCATAGGCTTCTCGTTCCCGGTCGTGCCCCGCGGCGAGGCGCGCATACGCACGCAGATGTCGGCGGCGCATACTAGGGCGCAGCTCGAGCGTGCCGTGGCGGCCTTCACGGAGGTCGGCCGCGAGCTGGGGGTCATAGCTTGAGGGCGTTAGCCAAGCTCGAGCCCCGCGAGGGCATCTGGCGCATAGAGGCTGCGGAGCCGGTGGCGGGCCCGAACGACCTGCTCATACGCGTAAGCAAGACCAGCCTGTGCGGCACCGACGTGCACATCTACAACTGGGATGAGTGGAGCAGGCGCACGGTGCCCGTGCCGCTCATAACGGGCCACGAGTGGGTGGGCGTGGTGGCGGGCGTTGGCAGCGAGGTGCGCGGCTTCGAGGTCGGGGACCGCGTGAGCGGCGAGGGGCACATAACGTGCGGCCATTGCCGCAACTGCCGCGCCGGCCGCAGGCACCTGTGCCGCAACACCGTGGGGGTCGGCGTGCAGCGCCAGGGCGCGTTCGCGGACTACTTCGTGCTGCCCGCCTTCAACGCCTTCAAGCTTCCGGACAGCATCTCCGACGACGTGGGCGCCATCCTCGATCCCTTGGGCAACGCGGTGCACACGGCCCTCACCTACGACCTGGTGGGCGAGGACGTGCTCATCACCGGCGCTGGGCCGATAGGCCTCATGGCGGCGGCCGTGGCCCGCTTCGTGGGCGCGCGGCACATCGTCATGACCGACATCAACCCTGAGCGCATCAAGATGGCCACCGCCATGGGCGCCACCGTGGCTGTGAACGTGGCCGAGCCCGGCGCCAACCTGCAGGACGTCATGGCCGACCTCGGCATGGTGGAGGGCTTCGACGTGGCGCTGGAGATGTCGGGTGCGCCCGGCGCGTTCGGGCAGATCCTGGAGACCATCATCCACGGCGGCAAGATCGCGCTGCTGGGCATACCCAGCAAGGACATCGCCATCGACTGGAACCAGGTCATCTTCAAAGGCCTCAACATCCAAGGCATCTACGGCCGGCAGATGTTCGAGACCTGGTACAAGATGAGCAACCTGCTGCAGGCGGGCCTCGACGTCACGCCCGTCATAACCCACCGCTTCCACGCCGACGACTACCAGCAGGCGTTCGACATAATGCGTAAGGGCGGCTGCAGCAAGGTGCTGCTCGACTGGAGCTGACGGAACAAGGTCCCTGACGAAACAAACTCTCTGACGAAGCGCGGGCCCCGGTTTCAGAACCGGGGCCCGTTACCATCAGTCTGTTCGCCGCCAGCGTTGGCGCCGCGGGTGTCTCGCTGCTACGCGAGTCGGCACTCACATAGACAGGTAAGCCGCCTTCACCTCAGGGTCGTTGAGGAGCTCGAGCCCGGGGCCCTCCTTGCGGATCTCGCCGTTCTCCAGCACGTAAGCGCGGTCGGCTATGCGCAGCGAGCTGCGCACGTTCTGCTCGACCAGCAATATGCTCATGCCTTCGCTCTTCACCTGCTCGAGTGCCCGGAACACGGTAGCGGAGAGGGCGGGGGAGAGGCCGATGCTCGGCTCGTCGACCAGCAGCACCTTCGGGTCGCTCATTATGGCGCGGCCTATGGCCAGCATCTGCCCTTCGCCGCCCGACAACGTGCCGGCTAGCTGCGCCTTGCGTTCGGCCAGGCGCGGGAAAAGCTCGAACACGTAATCCAGGTTGCGCTTCATGCTGGCGCGCGCGTGCGGCAGGTACTCTGCGCCGCTGTAGAGGTTCTCGCGCACGGTCATGAGAGGGAACAGCTGGCGTCCCTCCGGCACGTGGCCTATGCGGTTACGCACGATCTTGGCGGCCGACAGGCCCGCGAGGGCGCCGCCAAGCGCGGTGACGTCGCCGGCGCGGGTGGGCAGCACGCCGCTGATGGCGCGCAGCAGGGTGGTCTTGCCGGCGCCGTTGGCGCCGATGATGCTCACCAGCTCGCCGCGGTTCACGTGCAGGTCCACGTCCCACAGCACGTTGATCTTGCCGTAACCGGCGCGCAGCGCTCTAACGTCCAGTACGGTTTCGCTCATCAGTCCACCTCCTCCTCGCCCAGGTAGGCCTCTATGACCTTCGGGTTGGCGGTCACCTCAGCGTAGCTGCCGCGGGCCA